>JAPULJ010000679.1 GCA_027295145.1 Alphaproteobacteria bacterium
ACCATGGATTCGGTCCGGCGGTTGGTCGAGTCCTGCGGCTTGGAAGTAATCGAGCAAGACCTGTTCGACGTCTCTTTGCCCATGATGACGTTTCATAACCGACCTATCGGTTTGCTGAAGTTCCTCATTCGGCGCGGTGCGATTTTGTTGAGCCGCCGTCTGGCGAGCCGGTTGTTCACCTACCACGCCTCTCTTTTGTGCCGCACGGCGTGAGCCGAGGCCACACTGCAATTGGGCTAGGACGTAGCCCTCTCCTGGACCGCAGCCTCATAGATCACGACCAGCTGCTGAAAATTGACCTCCGGCGTGTACTTCGCCTCGTAGGCGCGCCGCGCGTTCGCGCCCATGCGGCGCATCTCCTTCGGGTGGTCCGCCGCCCAGCGGGCCTTGGCCGCCAGATCGTGCGCGTCGCCGGGCGCAAAATGCAGGCCGGTCACGCGGTCTTCGACGATCTCCGCCATGGCACCCAGGCGCGAAGCGATGACCGGAAGGCCCCTGCAGAAGGCCTCGACAAGGGTCACGGGAAGGCCCTCATACCAATCCGAAGGCATGACGAGGAACGCGGCGCGGGTCATCTCCTGGTTCACCGCCTCGGGCGGCAGTTTGCCGAGGGGCACGACGTTCGGGGAAGCGGTACGTCGCACCGCGGTCAACAGCGGGCCATCGCCGGCGATGCGCAGCTGCACATCGAGATCGCGCCACGCCGTCAATAGTGTGCCGATCCCCTTCTCCGGACTCAATCGGCCGACGAAGAGGGCCCCGTTACGCTCCGTTTCGGCCTCTTGCGGCCCCGTATCTTCCACGAAGTTCGGCTTGACGGCGATCTTGTCCGCCGGAAACCCGGCTTCGCCGAACTTGGCCTTGGCGAATTGGGTGAGCGCGATGAAGCGGTCCACCTTGGTCCGCCAGGTGCCCTGCTCACGGTGCCGGGCGATCATGCGCGCGACCGCGAGCGAGCCCAGGCGCGAGTCCCGGTAGCAGCCATGCAGCGCGCCCTGATAGGGCGAGCCGCCAATGCAATCCTCGCACGGCCGGCCGTTGCGCAGCAGGAGCGCGCCGGCGCAGATCGTCCTGTAATTGTGGAGTGTCTGGACCACGGGCACGCCCGCGTCCCGGCAGGCGTCGTAGACCGACGGCGTGATCAGGGGAAAGAAGTTGTGCACGTGCACCACGTCGGGAGCGAAGTCCGCGATTGCCGCGGCAACCCGCCACCGCGCCGCATGCGAATAGGGAACCTGCCACGCCGTCCTAAGCTTCGCCCATGGCCCTGTTATTGCCGCGTTGTCCACCGACCAGAGCCGCACCTCTTGGCCATGATCGGTGAGCAGCTTTGCCTCGTTGGCCACGACCGCGTCCTCGCCGCCGGCTTGTTGGTAGAGGTTATGAGCTTGGAGGATGCGCAATTTGCCACCCTAGCGCCGTGATCTCAGAAGCGTTTGAACCCAGATCTGCCATATGGTGCCTTTCAACCAGGTGCACGATTCCAGCGGCCACGCCCGGATTGCCCGGAAGCGGAAAGCTCAGGCGAACAACCTGTTGTCTATTCGACATTTTGATTACTTATCAACCGCTTATCTCGAGAGCAATGCGACGATATTCTCTGTCAGGTTTGAGAACCGATAGGACCATAAGGATTTCGAGGCAGCCTGTAAATTCGATAGCCGTGCTTACGCAATCTGACAAAGGTTGAATTGTCGACCGGTGCCTTGAAAACCAAAGCCGAGATCAGGCCCGGGGTCATCAATCGAGTGCGACAAAGAATATTCTGCGCGGCGATACCAAAGCGAGTGAAAGTCATGGGCACCGCATCATGGGCTGAACGAAGATTCGTAGAGCCATGATAAAAATCGTTTATTTCTCTTATTGCTACACAGTTGAACTGCATGGCAGTCGACATCTTTTTCAACTCAGGTACTGAGAGCCGAAAAAGGAAATTTCCACTTACCTCGAACTGAAGGGCGGCTTCACTCTTTGAACGAAGAACCACCTTGGCCAAGTACTTAACAAAATCGAGCAACCTGAAACTCGATCGCTCCATGGGCTCGATCAATGCCACGGCGATTCTAGCCACGCGCATGAGTTCGTAAAAGGCTACCGGGGGGCGTGGGAAATGGTGATAGGATTCCTTGCACACAACTATATCAAAGGAATCATCTGGCTTATTTATATTTTCGGCATTGAGCTGTTCCACGAAAATTCCGTCCATGAGGCCTTGTCGTTTCAGGTACAGGAGTTTCTCGGCGGTTATGTTCGTGGCGGTAACATTTGCGGCGCCGCGGCTCTTGAGGTAAAATGCCTCACCACCCATGTCTCCGACCGTTAGCCAGGTCTTGTCTGAAAATTGTTCGATCAGCGGATCGAGAAGCGCGTTGATTCGCTGGTGTCGCCACGCGTCAATCGTATCCGGCCTATCGATAATAGTTGGAACAGACGCGATGTGCGCCGCCTCATGTGATTTGTGCCTTTTATAGCTAGCCTCGGAAAAATTTTCCGTCATTAGCAGAACCCCGATGTTAGCCGGAACGATTGTCTCTTAAGCCGACATTGCCTAGATAGACACTAATTTCGCGGCAACGCTCTTCACGAAGGTTCCCGCTCAAGCCGCGCTGTCATGCACGATGTCCTTGAGCACGAACGTGAAATTCCAGAAGTCCATGTGGGTCACCACATAACCATAATCGCCGAGCCGCGATATGGATGCCCCGATCCGGTCAATATAGGCTCCGTCCTTTGGATTGGGGCCCTCGTCGAACTCGACGCAGATCACACTTGGTCTTATTCCGGTTTCGATCATGTGGCCGAGAACGGCATACTCGGCACCCTCTATGTCCAGTTTAATCAAGTCGACCGATGTGTGCTCCAGCTTAACCATGATCGACTGGAGCGTGTAGCACTGGGCCTCAAACCCGTCCGCCGTATCCTGCAAGTTCAGAATCGAATGTGACACATGAGCCTCGTTGCGCGGCGCGAAAAACTTCATCATCGAGTTTTCCCGCCAGACCCCGAAATCATAAAAGCGAAGATTTTTGGCGTCAGTCTCGTTGGCCATTAGGTTTCGCACATAGGCGAGCGCCCGCGGCGTCGGATCGAAGGTAAAGACCTGGCATCCGAAACGCTTGATCATCTCAACATCGAAGCTGATGTCCTCGCCCGCACCGAAACAGTAACAAAGCGACGACGCGTTAAACAAACCTACCGGGATGAACCAGCCTCCGTAGTCGGTGCCGAGCCTTTGATGCCGCAGTTCGTGCGGCACCAAAAAGGACGTCTTCAGAGACTGCCGGTCGAATAGCTGTTTAGCCCGGAACAGCTTGCGCTTCATGGTAGCTAGCATCATCTGGACGGCCCTTGTACAGCCAATCGATGCCGCGCTCTCATTGCTTGGTCATGACCCCTGAGAACAGTGCCGGCCACTGACGTTCCGGAACTCAAAGCTATTTGATTGCCTCCATGAACAGGCTGACTTCAGGCCGATTGTCCAGCTCGATCAAATCGGGGCAGCGCCCTTCCCGGTACGCGCAGCGGTAAACTTTATCAAAACCGGTCCCGATCAGCAGTTCCTTCAAGGTTCGTTCGCTGTACATCCAGTGATGGCGGTTCTTATCGCGGCTTTCTCCAGACTCATACATGGCCGTCAGGAACGCGTCGGGGTCTGCCTGCTCGTAGGATCGTACCACTGAATCCAGATCGGGTACCGAGATTCGGAATACGCCACCTCTCTTCAATATACGATGAACCTCCCGTATGCAGATTTTCGCCTCGTCGACGTACAGATGCTCCAACATGTGTGAACTAAAGGCGTTATCGAACCTCTCCGAGGCAAACGGAAACCGTTTTTTCACGTTGAGATACCGGACGTTCTTGAACAGCTTCTGTCGATGCTGGGCGTATCGGTGCTCGTCGATCTTCCCCAGTATTCGCAAGGCGGAAGCCGCAAAAGGAAGTTTCGCTACGAAAATATGGGGCGTGACGTCGGTATTGATCCACCCCTCGACGACTTGATCGAAACAGCCAAGATGCAAGTTCTTCACTTCCGAAACTCCTTGCTCGGCACTGGGGGAAACTCGGCCATCCTCACGACTTCCCGAAAATCAACAAAAACCGGTTCCTACGGCTCAACGGGCCGCGACACGCGCTCTAAGAAACGTGTCGACACGACTGAAATCCTGGATCATGACATCGAGTGTCAGCTTCTCCCCAACAAAGCGCGCAATCGATTCCTTGTAATCGGCTTTTGGATTCGCGTGCTCGGAGAAAAAATCGACAAGGGCATCGAGCAAGCCGGCATCTGAAAAGTCGGGAACCCGGCGCCCAGTTGCGCCATCGACGACGTAGGCGATCTCGGGACCATGGTGCGGGCCCCGCGGTGTGCGCTCGAACGCCATCACCGGCACGCCGTAGGCCAGCGCATGGTTGACCGACAGCCCGACGGCACCGGGAAAGACGACGAGGTCCGAGGCCAGGTAATGGCCGGCCAAGCGCTCCTCGTCGTATTCCTCGCCGACCATGATGATGGAGCGCCCGAACTCATCGCCCGCGGCCGCGCGGGTCCGTTCGGCATCGGGCCCGTCGCCCACGATGGTCAGCGCCGCATCCGGCAAGCGTTCGCGGAGCTGGAGGAACACCCGGAGCAACCTCGGGAAGTCCTTGTCCTCGGTGATCCGCCCGATGGCCAGTAGGCTGGGCTGCCCGGGCGGTGGTGGCGGTACGACCCGTTTCGCCAAGTCCTGCAAAGGCGTGACGTCCAGCGTGTTGTGCGCCACGAATATGCGCTCGGACGGCATGTGCGCTTCGAGAACGGTCTTGCCCTCGGCGCTGTAACAGACGTGGCCGTCGACCATCCTGGCCAGGGCGAAGCGCGGCCATTGCCCGAGCCTCTGACCCGGCGTGGCCAGGCCGCGCCCCATGTCGTAGCCGTGGGACCAGAACAGCGTGATCGGCGCGCCCAAAAGCCGCCGCCGGGCGACCAACTCGTAGGTCGAGCTCATCCGCAGGGAAAACTCCGAGATCACCGCCTTGGCCCCGGTGTCCTTCAGTACTCGACCCAGCGGCACGTTGCACCGAAACGCGTTCCCCGGGTCGGGAAACTCGAAATCGAACCGTTGGATGAAATCATGATCGCCGTCCACCAGGTTCAGGTGCGTGGCCCGCGGTGGCGCCTTCGAGGTCACGACGACCCAGCCGAACTCCCGCCACAGCCGTTCGAAGACCGGCAGGCGGTAGTGGGTAACCAAGCGTTGAAGAATTATCACTTTCAGCATCACGTACCGAGCCAGAATTTGATATCTTTTGCAAAAAAAATATCGATTGCCCCCCTCTCATACACGTAGACTACTTCGAATGGTCTTCGCATCTCACCACACCATCTCTCTGAGGCGCCATCACCTTCGGTATCCACTCGCCAGTGTTAAAAATATTCCTGTCAATGAAGCTCTTCCATCTTTTAGTCCTCCCGTCATATAATTTTTTATACAATACTGACATACTATCCACACATTCCGTGCTGTACCCATAATCTTTCACTAGCTCGCCAATTGTATACTCTTTGTTCACAGATATTAAATCAGAATATTCTTTCGTAAGTTTTGCCCAATATATTCTAGGTAAATCCAGATCGCATTTTTTATACTTACCGATGGCGCCCGTAAACATACTCTTGGCAGGATCGGCACTCCACGTAGGTAAGCCATCCCGTCTCTCTACTCCTTTACTCTGAAAGCGGTCAGTCAAGAAAAACTCAGGCTTAAAGTCGACTTCAAGAAAATCCGATATTTGTTTTAGAACAACTTCTTGATCCAATACCAAATCCTCATATCTTATCTCCAACACATTTTCTAGGTTCTTAAAGGGTTGTATAGCCGCTACCGAAGCAAGCCATTCCCCGGCAGCTTCGTCAGGCGTTAGCCCCCTCTTAATGAGTGACAGGACTACATCGCGTGGGTCTCTAATAATATGGATCACTCTAGCCGTCGGGAAGAATTCCAGAAATTTCGAGATCAGCCTTATGTTCATGGGCGTTTTCTCTGCCCAGATTCTCTTTCCCGTCCGATGAAGAATGTATCTTTCAAGCGCCATCGATAGGCAGACGATGTCATCGCACTCTTTGACATATCCCCACACCGTCTTGTTATCGAGGCCATATGACGGAAGATTTCGGAAGACACTTCGATCTTCGAAATATGGGTTACTTGAAATACCGACCAACCTAATTAAGGGCGACATACGTCGAACGTATTCATAATTGTCGTACAAAGTTGTCTTAGAAAACACACTTAATTCGTCACCACATACAATATCCGGATGTCTATTAAGGATGTATGACAATAAAGTGCTTCCTGATGAGGCAGCACTACATACATTGACAACCATAAACACCTCCCTAGTCGCATACAATATAGGAAAAATTCCTTGCGCAGGTGTGCCCCACCGTGCCGGTGGTCTTGTAGATCCGCATGAGCGCCCCGTCTTTCTCGCAAAGCATGACGCCATACACGTCCCCTATGCCAAGGAGCGCTGATAATGACCCATAGAGATCGCGCAGGCGAACCGTCGGGCCAAGGGGCGGGCCAAGGGGCGGGTAGGAGGGAAGCCGCGGGTCCTGCGGGACATCGTCGAGGCTTTCCGACGCCCTCCGGCGGGTCGCCCGCCCGACCCGAACGGCCTCGAAACCAAGAGACGATGCCACGCCCCTAAGTTCTGCATGGTTTGCCGGATGTGGTTCGAAAGCGAAGGTGCGCGCCACGGGAAACGCCGCCCCTGCCAAAGCCGTGTTTTTTCCGCAGTCCGCGCCGATATCGAGGACCACAGCCTCGCGCCCTAATTGGCGCGAGAATAGGCGCAGAATCAAACGCTCGCCGCGGTTGCTCCGCCAATTTCCAGTGCCTAAGCAGAGTGTTCCTGATCCGGCCACAAATGGCCGGGCCAGGATCACTCTGCAAGCCCTTAAGAGTCTGGGAGGTTTTGCGAAGCCCGCCCACACGCGGTGTGGGCGGAGTTTCGAAAACCTGCCTAGACCACGAAGCACGGCCATCAACAGCATCCTGTTGAAGGCGAACATTGAGCGCCGCGACAGCAGAAAGGACAGCAGACGGTCGGCCAAATGTTTCATGTCAGGACAGCCGTTTTCTCAGGCAATGAAGAAGCGTCGTAATAAGAATCGCGTAAATCAGCAGCCTTCCGATAACGACTCCGGGCAGATAAAAATGGATTATCAAGGGATAGGTAAATAAGATGCTAAAGAGCGTCATCCAAAGGTTGGCCGAGAAGATGGCCTGTGTGTGCTCGATCGCACGCAAGCCGGCGCGCAGGGGCAATGTTGTCAGCGCCACCACGTACATCACGGCATACCAGCGCACCAGGTAACCGTATCCCGCATACTCGTCGCCGTAGGCCAGGCCGAGCCAGAAATCGGGCGCGGTGGCCGCCACCCCCGCGATTCCCACCGTAACAAGTCCAAAGACCAGGCCGACCTTTTTCATGTAACCGACGAGCGCCGTCTTGCCGCCGTGCTGAAAATGCCAGGCCGCGCGCGCGGGCACTACGTTCTCCAACCCCTGGAACAGGATATTGCACGGGCCCAAGAGGGTCTGGGCGGCCCGCAAGGCGCCGACCGCGGCCGTTCCGAGCAGGGCGCCGGCCGCTAGTAGGAACAGGTTTGCGGTGATCCACTGCATCACGGCGGAACCGGCGAGCCAGCGCGAGAAGCGCCAATGGCGCGCGGCGATAGCCCCGAACATCACCGGCGCCCAAACGACCCTCTCGACGAGGAAGACCCCGTAGAATGCCGTGGCCGCGGCGGTTCCGGCGATAACCCAAAGCGCGCTTTCGCTCTCGCGCCGGTCTGGAAATGCCAGGAACAGCCAGGTCAGGATCGCGAGTTGCCCGAGATAGCGCACCCCGTCGTTGACGAAGGCCTGGGCCGCCCGCCCCCGCGTGAAGAGATAACGGCGCAGGAAATCCTGGCACTGGAACGCGACCGCCGCGCAGGCAAGCGGCAGTCCCAGACCGCCCAGGCCCCAGTCCGGAAAGACCAGCGGGCTGGCTTCGATCACGGCGAACAGAACCACGAACCCGCACAGGGAGAATACAACCTGCTGCACGATTATGGCGCCGTAATAGGCCGGCAACTCCGCGGCGGGCTGCTTGGGGCCGATGCTCATCATGGGGGCGATGATCGTGGCGTGCTGCAGGGAGTTGACGAGCAGCACCAACATCCAGGCCAGCATGAACTGCCCGAAGGCCTCGATACCGAGATAGCGCGCCAACAAGATGCCGGTGAGGAAGTTGACCCCGCTGACCATCGCCTGGTCGGCGAGCGCCCAGTTGATGTGGCTATAGCGGCCGAGCAGGCGGACGGCGGCCTGGATCATGGGCCGTCCAACCTGGTTTCGCTCATGACGCGCGCCCTCACCCGCTCGCGCCCGCTGGTTCCGTGGCGCTTGTGACCGAGGAGTTGCAGCGCCGCCAGGCACAGGAACTTCGGCGCCATGACCAGATAGCGCCGCCAGAGCCGCCGCGGCTCGCTCGCCAGGCGGAACAGCCATTCCAGGCCGCTGTTCTGCATCCAAACCGGGGCCCTGCCGATGACGCCGGCATG
>JAPULJ010000068.1 GCA_027295145.1 Alphaproteobacteria bacterium
GGGACCCGATCCCGCGTATCGCATTAGGGCCAGCGGCTATGACAGACCGCATCAACAGGCCGAACACATGACTGCACCCGACCAACTTGCACAAACGTCAAATCAACCCTTGCCAATGGGGAGCCGTCCACACATGACCCAAAGCGGACAATAGCGCGTCAGCAGAAACCTAGCTATGCTCGTCCGACGCTGCGCCTTGTGGGGATGCTACGTGGCAACGGACAAGGTCAACCGACTCTTCCTTCCCGGAGCCTTTGCGTCAACCACGCTTCCCCATACGCCGGTCAAGATACCTCTTGCGCTCGGCCGTAATACTTCTGAAGTCGCCAGCTATCCATCGTTTTTTGGTGGCCCAGAAGTCGTCGCTGCGGCGGTTTATGATCACCGCATTGGCGGCCAGCGTCATCAAGATAGCCTGTCCCTTTTGGCTCTTGATGGCTGTGCGTGGTACGGCAGCCCAATCGATCACCGCATCGAGCGGCGCGCGGCCGGCGTCTTGCTCGAAGGGCTTGTAGTAGTGGCGATAGTCGCCTGGCCCCAGAACGCGAACGCGACCGTTCTCATCGAGCACCCGAACTCGCCGTGCGGGTCGATACACCAGCGCATACAGGGTGTAGCCTTCCCGATCGGCGGTGCGGACCGCCGTGATGATGTAACGGTCGTAATCCTTCACGCCGTAGCCTTTGAGTACTTTCTGAAAGTATTTAGTCGCCTCGCTTAGATGCTTGAATACCCTACCGGTATTGCCGCTCTTGGGGACTGTTTCCAGCGGGCGGTTGTATGCGTATTGGTAGGTCTTTCCGAGGGTGACATCGGAATTGGCCGCCTTCATCGCGGTGTTCATGGCGTGTAGATCCGCATCGAGGAAGTACGGCAGCGTAGCGATCCCCTCCAGCAAACCGATGAGGATCAACGCAGGCGATACCACGAGATATCCTAGGGCCCGGCCAATTTCTCGTGCCGGGTGCGGCCCAGGCGCGTTAGTCGACACGCAGCCGGCGACGAGAAAAACGGATACGACAACGATTTGAAGTTTCCGCATTGTGTCATCTCCTTTGATTCCTGGATGGGCAACGCGACGCCTGATATCTCGCCCATCTCTTCAACCACATGCGGACCCTAGGCACATGGTTTGGCAGTGCAAAACGTTTGTAGTTCCGGAGCGTATGGCGGAAACTTTGCTTTCCGGCGGTGCGTCCTACGGGGGACAATCAGGCCAACGCGAAGGATGATCACCGGGTCGACAGCGTTGATGATATTTGTGACGGAGGGGTTTTTCGGCTGTTTCCGGTTTACTCGACAGAATTGGTGTGTGGCGTTCGATGTTGGCAGGCGCCGCTCAGAGGAGCAGCGCCAGCACATCCGCCCAACTTTCGGCCCGAACGACCTGGCCGAGGCGCCGACTGAACCGCTCGACTTCCGGCTCGTAAGACTGGAAGAGGATACGGTTGGGCACTGCCGATAAACGCCCGAGAATATTTTAGCCGGTCAACGATAATGTGGGTGAGTCCCAATTACTCGGCGATCGTCGCCTTCTCGTGCCGCTGGCGGCAGAAATACCGTTTGCCTTCCGGTATGCCGGTGCGTCCGAAGACATCATGGTACCTGATCCACTCTCGTGTCTTGCGTTCGGTCTCGGGCCCGCACTTCGAAACGAAATGCACGCGGGCGCCAAATCTCTCGGCGACCAAGCGCGCGAGCGCCTCGATGGTGCCGGGCAATTGTCGTACTCTCCCGCGGTTCATCGGGTGCATTGAGTGATAGCTTAAGGCGCGTCCTTGGTCCAAAGCGAGGGCGCTATCGAACCGACGGCGCAAGTCAATGATCCAGCTATCAAGGCGCTTAATTCGATTGTATTTCAGTGAGTAACAATCCGGGCTGACCCCATTCGCGGTCTTCTCACTCGGGCAATCCGGCCTGGCGCAGGACCCTCAACTCGCGCGCCGCGATGGCGCGATCCTTGTATATCAATGTGCGCTCCCAGATCTTCAGCGAGAACCTTGGTTCAATCTGCAGGACGTCCTTAGCCACCTTACGGGCTTCGATGAATTGGCCCATCTCTCCGTATGTCGTCACCAGTTCTACCGTGGAGACCAGCGAGCCCGGTTCGCGTTTCAGATGCTCGGTAAATGTTCTGACCGCGCGGTTGTGGTCTCCCATAAGCCGGTAGGATCGCCCCAGGATCCAGAGATAGTATCCCGGATAGAGCGGGCTCAGCTTCATGGCCTTGCGCTCGATCAGCTCGATCGACCGCTCCGGCTGCCCGGAATAGCTGTAGGTAATCGCCAGGAGCGCGTAGTTCTCCGCGCCGCTCGGGCTGAGCGCGACCGATTTCTCGCCGAAGGCGATCGCCTGCTTCATGTCGCCCTTGAACAGTTGCAGATGCCCGAGCAGGGCGTATGTGCGGGGGCGATTGGGATCGAGCGCGTAGGCCTTCTGTGCGATTTTTGCCGCTTGGCCGACCGAGGCTTCCGCCGAAGCGCTCCACCCGAACCGCGCATCGAGCACGTGGGTCCAGGCAAGGCCGTCCAAGGCTCCGGGATAATTGGGGTCCAGTGTTGCCGCCAGCTTATAGAGCTTCCGAGCCCTCGCGTTGTCCTCCCGCTTCAGGCGGCGCAGCAGCAGCAGTGCCTGTCCGGCATATTCCCACGCCTTCAGGTTTGTGGTTCCGTGGACAAGCGACAACCTTTCCTGTTCGCCCTCGGTCAGCTTGATCTGCAAGCCGGTGATGACTCGCAGAATGATCTCATCCTGGACGGCGAAGGTGTCGCTCACCCCACGGTCATACCTGTCAGACCATATGACATTGCCTTCGGCGTTTGTGAGGCGAACAGTCACGCGTAACTTGTTGGCTGTGCGCTGGAAGCTTCCCTCCAGGACGTACTGGACGCCCAGCCGCTTCGCAACTTCCTGAGGGCTTACAGAACGGCCCTTGTCTGCGAGGGTCGAACTGCCAGTGACCACGAACATTTTCGAGATTCTCGACAACGCGGCGATTATGCCTTCAGTCACCGCGTCACCGAAATAGTCTTGTCTGGGACTGCTGCTCAGATTGCGAAGCGGCAGCACCGCGATCGACGGCTTGGCGCTGAACGAGCCGTCCGGCGGGCTGCGCCAGGGCTGCCACACCAGGAGCGCAGCGGCGACGACGAGCAGCGATGCAGCCATCATCATCATCATTGCCCAACGGTTTCGGAGCACGCCGCGGCCTAAGTCGCCGCGGCCCCGCGGCCGGGTCCGAACACGCGCCCGCTGGCGCACCGCGGCTGGTGGCCATTGGGAAAGCCGGCTGTCGGCGGAAGCGGCCTGGTGCGCCACGCCAGTGGCACCGTTCGCTCCGGCACGTGTAGCTTTGACCACTACCCGATAGGCGCGCACGGGCTCGGAGATGTTCTTTAATTGTCGTTCACCCAAGTCCTGATAATCGAAGTCGAGCTTCGTGTGGATCTGGTCATATACGTTACCGGACACGCAGACAGTTCCGGGTTCGGCCAGCCCTTCCAAGCGCGCCGCGATGTTCACGCCGTCACCAAAAATATCGTCGCCCTCGACGATGATGTCGCCAATATTGATGCCGCAACGGTATTGGATTCGGCGATCCTCGGGCACGTTGGCCTCGCGCACCGCCATCGCTTCCTGAACCTCGACGGCGTACTGGACCGCATCGACGACGCTGGGGAACTCAACGAGCAGACCGTCGCCGGTGGTCTTGACGATGCGCCCCTTGTGTTCGGCGATCCGGGGATCGATTAGCTCCCTGCGATGGAGATTTTGGCGGGCGATCGTGCCAATTTCGTCCGCTTCCATGAGCCGGCTGTATCCCACCATATCGGCGGACAGAATTGTGGTCAGCTTGCGTACCGTTCCGCCTAACTCCTCACCTACAAGTGCATCTTTAGGAACCGTTGCGATATGCCTATCGCGGGAGTGAGCTTCATGCGCGACCGCCGCCCCAGAGCCGAGGGATCGAATTCTGGCGAACAGCTGGGCGGTCTCCGGGTCCGGGTCCACGTTGAGCTCATGGCGCAGGGTTTCCGCGCAGATCTGGTATTGTTTCAGTGCTGCGGTGCGTCGGCCGGCGGCCTGGTACGCACGCATCAGCTTGCGATGCCCCGCTTCACGCAGCGGGTCAAGCGCCACCATCCGCTGAGTGACCTCAATCGCACGATCTGACGCGTCGGTCTTGAGGAGATGCGCTGCAAACCGATCCATGAGGTCGTAGGCCAGAGTGCTCAATCGGATCCGTTCGCCGGAAACCCAACCTTCGAAAACATCAGACTTGGCCCGAAGGCCTTCGAGGAGCTCACCCTGATACAGCTGGATCGCATCATGCCATGCGTCCGGCGAAGGATCTGCAGCGAGTCGTTCGAACTCCAGTACGTCGACCCATACGGACTCCTGATCCAGCGCGACCTGATCGCCTTCAGCAATCAGGACCGACGAATCTGCGGCCTTCAACGCTTGTCTCAAGTCGAGCAACGCCTGCCGAAGGCTGTGCCGTGCCTGCTCGTCGGAACGGTCCGGCCATAGCAAGGTGGCGAGTTTTTCGCGAACGTTCCGACGATCAGGGTTGAGAGCAAGATAGGCAAGCAGTGCCCGGACTTTGTGGCTTCTGAGACTTACCTCAATGTCCGCGAGCAGCCGGATCCGCATGCTGCCGAATAATTGCAGCCTAAGTTTCGCCACGGTCCCGATCCCCGGCAAATTGCAGCTCTGTTTCGCTGCGGTCAATGAGCCCGGCTGGATGCCGTTCCGGTGTTACCTCCACCGTTTTTTGCTCATGACCGATTTATCCTAATGAAAATTGACCCATATTGACATTCTTTTGACGCTGGCCTGCCGCCCTGCCGGACACCAGTTTGACTCTCCGCTCCTATCCTGAATGAGCGTTCTGACAGGTTGAGTTTCGGGAAAGGAAAGGAAAATGATCGCCATAATTGATCGACTACAGGACATCGCCCGCTGTTGTCAGGCCGGCGAGCAGTTGGACGCGATTCAGGCCCGCTGGCTCGCTACATCCCTGCAGCGATTTCTGACCCATCAGAGCAGGACCCTCGATGCCGCCCTGGGGCTGAAATTCCCCCAGGGCGGAGTGCCCTGGTGGTTGGAGAAAGCCATCCGCGAACGCGACGGGGCGCTTCGTGAGCTCGCTGCGCGCTTCTTTTCCGAGCACAGCACCACTGCCAAAGCGAGGCTTGTGCACAGTATGGCGCAGCGCTACGCGGGTTCGGCATGGCGGTTCGATCGCAATCGCCAGGTAATGCCGCCCCAGTACAGTGGCAAGACACATGAATATCTGTGGCATGCTTTCAGGTCCGGTGCGATTATGCCAATCGGCGAGCGGCAGCTGCGGACCGTTTTCGGGGAGTGACACGGGGGAGTCGATCGATGAGACGCGGTCGCAATGATCCTGACGAGCCGCCGATGTCCGCTTATGGCTATAAGCGGACATTCCACCGGCTGGCGCCGATGTCCGCTTCGGAGGGTAAAGCGGACATTGCAGGAGGTCAGTCGGGTAGGCCGGCGACCGCCTCGATCTCGATCTTCATGCCGGGGATCGCTAGCTCGTTGACGCCGATAAGCGTACTGGCGGGTCGGGCGTCGCCGAAGAAAACTTTTCGCACCGGGTTGATCGCCTGGCGGTCGTTCACGTCGGTCAGATAGACGGTGACCTTCAGGACATCGGCGAAGCTGGCGCCGGCCGCCTTCAGGATCAGGTCCATGTTCTCCAGGGTCTTGCGCGCCTGCGCCGCCACGTCGTCGCCGCCGACCAGTTCGCCCTTCGCGTCTAGCGCTGCGATGCCGGAAATGTAGAGCGTATCGCCGAACCTGACGGCGTCGGTGTAGTGGCTGATCGGCTCGTTCAGGTCTTCGACCCGGAATTCCTCTCGGCCCTGTCGTATCATCGTCCCCTCCGCCTTAGACATGCGCGGCCCACGCCGCATTTTCGCGGGTGCCATTGTGCCAGAAATCGGTGGAGGCGGCGGAGCGGGATTTTTTATCTGTGAAACATGATTCGACCCAACCGATATCTCGCCCAGACCCGTTTAAACAAGCGCGCCAGCCGCGTCGTGCTCTTTGGGTTCTCTCCGTAGGGGTTCGGGGAAGACGCTCTCGCGCACCTCATAATTTAGAGCATTAGCTCCGGGAAGCCGCGGGCTTTCAGGCGGGCGTTGCGCTCGGCCAGTTCGCCACGCGACAGCGGCCGGACGCGATCGTAGAGCGCATGTTCCACCACCGCCCGCTGCGCGCCGGTCAGCTGATTGCCCAGCTGGTTGAGCCTCGCGCCGGCGCGGCTCCAGAAGCCGAGGATGGGACCTGGGACACGGCGCTCAAGATCGCGCGTGCGAATGCCGGCCAGATAGGCGATATCTCGCGGACGGAGCTCACCGTCGACCCGCGACCACACGACAAGCGTCGCGCTCAGGCGTTCACCCCGGTCGAGAAAGGCCGGCCCGCAGCGGCCACCTTCGCAGCGCCGGCTTTGCCAGCGCACTCGGACCGCGCCATCATCGATGGCGGCATCGCCGGCCTCATTCGTATTGTTCCCGATTTTGAAAATTGTAAGTATGTCAACCTCCTTGAGGCTTCGGGTCTGGGGCTCATCGCTATGCCTTCTCGCCAGTGCCAATTGATGAATGGCCATGACATGCCGGGATACTAGCTGCCAGACGTTGAACCAGGGCTGATGCAACGGTTCATCTACGGATCACCTGTCGTGAGCAGCGGTAATTGAAATGACATGTTCGCTTCCGGGTGCAAATCGGACATTGCAGGGGGGCGCCCTATTGTCTGCCCATGACCCAAAGCGGACATTGGCCGGGCAATTCAAAGCGCTCATTTCCGAGGATCGAAGGTTGGCTTCTTTGATCCTGTGTCCGGTTTCAAGTTAGCCGGGTCAGATCGCGTCCCGAAATACAGTCTTATCCTCGCCCAGTATGCGGTTCATCACCGAGAGGACACTGACTGGTGCACCGCTGTGCTTGTATTCCGTCGGGTCTTTTGCTGCGGGCGGCAATCCATTCAAGGCAGTTTGATCTTTGTCTATTTCCAATTTTATCTGTTCTGGAATGTGTCCAATCTGTCGCGTAATGTGCAACTACATCGAAACTCGATCAATAGCGGCTTTGACGTTTGGCATAAGGCAGGATTTGATATGGAGCTTGGTCTGACGGGAAAAGTCGCTCTTGTTACCGGGGCGTCGGCGGGTATTGGAAAGGCGGTAGCAGCCGAGCTGTGTCGCGAAGGATGTCATGTCCACATGGTCTCACGCAGTCAAGATAAGCTTAGTGCGGCGGCAGAAGAATTGACCGCAGGCGACGCGACCAAGGTCAGCCTGCATGCGATGGATCTGTCACTGAGCCACAACGTCGGCAAGCTGGTCGATGCAGTCGGCACTCCGGACATCTTGGTCAACAACGCTGGCGCGATCCCAGCCGGCGACCTGCAAACTATTACTGAAAGCAAGTGGCGTGAGGCATGGGATCTCAAAGTGTTTGGCTACTTGAATATGACGCGTGCCTTCATGGCGAAGATGACGGATCGCGGAAGCGGGGTCATTGTCAATGTCACGGGGCTCGCCGCGGATAGGACCGATGCAAGCTATGTTGCCGGGACCACCGGCAATGCGGGGCTCAACGCCTTCTCAAGAGCGGTGGGCGGTCGCAGCCTATCGGATGGCGTTCGTGTTCTGGCCGTCAGCCCAGGTCCCGTGGCAACCGAGCGGCTCGTCGGGCTCATGCGTTCGCGCGCCGAATCCGAGTTTAACGACGCCGAAAGCTGGCAGGAGTACTTCAAAAACCTGCCTGATGGCCGTGCGGCAACGGTACAGGAAATAGCCGATGTTGTCGTATTTATGGCGTCCGAGCGCGCGGGATATGTGAGCGGGACGGTGGTTACCGTCGATGGTGGACATGGCGGCAATCTGGCGAGCTTTGCCTAAGGCATTGTCGGGAGGACAAGATGACGAAATACGCAACTGGATATGTTCACTACGAGGCTAGTTCAGCCAAGTGGGAAAATGGTCTGCGAGATTATTTTGAATACCGAGACCTCGAACTCGGCGATGCCACAGGCGGTGAATACTTCGCCCATTTACTGCGGGCTAAGCGCGCCGTTACCGGGGGCACCGGCCATCACAAGCATGATGTAAAATTTCATTGGACGTGCGTCATCAAAGGGTGGATCAGCTTCGACTTTAAGGATGTCGGTCATGTCGTCCTGAAGGCCGGAGACAGCCACTACATGCCCGACGGCTGTCATCACGAATTGATGGAGTGCTCCGAAGATCTGGAGATGATCGAGATGTACTCGCCGGGTGAGATTGGAACGATCGACGTGCCCGACTTTGAGCGCACAGCGCAACAGGAACGAGCTTGACCACAATACCCGAGATAGAGAACAGCCTCGGCTATAAGCGGACGTTCAGCGTGCGAGGTTCAATGTCCGCTCTTGGGGGTAAAGCGGACATAGATTTAACTCGGTCCGATGTCCACACATGACCCTAAGGAGACATTCGCGTTGGCCGCCGCGGCCTTTGCCAATCCACCTATTTGCTATACTATCACGCTATCAGGATCTCCTCCTGGGAAAGCGCGGAGCGGCTCATGGTGACCGACTTTGTCGGTTACTGAAGTTGGACTTCGGAATATAGCGACCCCCTATCGGGACGCCCACTTGCCGTAATTCCGAGACGGGTGGGTGGGGTTGCGCGCTTGCCAGGCGAACGCCTGGGGAACGGCTCAGGACGCGGCTGTCCTATCGAGATGTTCAAGATAACGAATGGGATTTCCGACGCCAGGCTTTCCTTGGAAGCGGCCTTCCTCGACCCAGATTACTGGAATGAAATCGACACCATGGCGGACTTCAACGAAGCGGAAAAGATGTTCGGCGCGAAGCGCCTTGAACCCGCCGCCCGCGATTGTGGGACGTTGCATCCCCGCCTCGGGCCGAAAGTCCACACCCCGTCATCTTCCGCGAGAGACCCGATGACGCCGGTGCCGCGAATGATTGAGATCGATTACGAAAAGGTTAACCGGTACTGGGAAGAAGCCACGCCTTCGATCCTCGGACCGTACATGATGGACGATTTCGGCTTTCCCGCGAGCGCGGGGGATTTCCGCTTTCGGGCTGAATCCCGGATCGTTCGACGGTTGACCCGTGACGTGAAGCGAGATGGTGCGGTCCTCGATCTCGGCAGCGGTATCGGGGTATGGGCGGAGGGTTTCGCGCGTCGTTTCTCCTTGGTGACGGCGGTCGAACGCAGCCGCAATCTTTTCGAGTCCCTGCAAAGGAGATGCTCCCCATACCCCAATCTGCGTCCCATCCATGGCGATGTCCTGACGTTTGAGCCCGACGCTCGATACGATCTGGTCTTCCTCGGCGGTCTTCTCATGTATCTCAATGAAAGGGACCTGATCGCATTGCTGCGGAAGTTGGTTCGGTGCATTGAACCGGGCGGAATGATCCTTTGCCGCGAGTCCACCGTCAGGGGGAACGCCGTGGCATTAAGGGGCGACTACCAGGTCGTCTATCGTTCGGTGTCGGACTACCGGCGCATCTTTGGGCAATGCGGATTGACCATTCGACACGTGGAGAGGAACGAGCCCTATGTGCTCATCGAAATGGGCAGCGAACTGGTCGAGAAATGGCGGAAAACCGTGCCCGCGCGTTTTCAAGTCCTTCGTGCGATCGGGCATTTGACGTATTTCGGGTTGCGCCTGGGGTACCCCTGGATCACGCGCATCCCCAAGGCGCTGGGCATTGCCTTTCCGAGGCTGGAGAATCACTTCTTCGTTCTTCGAGCGGACGCATCTTGAACATGCGCGGGGCACCGGGAAATTTCATCTATCGGAATCTGGCCAATGCAACATCCGTTCTCGGGGTGCTGCCGATCGTTGTTCTCTTTCTGGACGATGGTTATCGATACGTGATCCCGTTGATCATTTTCAACAATTTCATGGACGACCTCGATGGCGTTTTGGCCGCCAAGTTGAACATCTGAAGCCGGTTCGGCGCCGACATCGTTAACGTTTGTGACACGGTCGCCCACATTTGCCTTGCCCTGGCGGTCGGCGCGCATTTCGGGAGCCTCCTCATCGCCGCGAGCGCAATAGCCGCCGGCTCGATCCTTGTCCGCGTTGTCACACGTCTCAATCCCGCGGCGACCGAGGAAAGAGGCTCTCAGACGAACGAACTCATGCGCCACATGCTGTTCGCCCTTCTATTGGCGGGGCAGTTTGACTTCAGCCCTGAGTACATTTTGACTGCGGTATTCTTGATACATTCGGTATCGATGCTGGTGCCCTATCCGATGCCCCATCCCATCATAGATCGAGCCAAATCAGCGGTAATGCTCGGTCTTGTGAATGTCGCCTTCGTGGCCGCATGGCTTGTGCCCATCGTCACGCCCGTGGTTACGGCGGCCTTCGTTGCTGCCTATATCTACTCCTTCATTGTCGGATGGGTCGAGTGGCGGCGGACACCGCACGTAAGATCGCTTCCGTAGAAATTCATGCGGCCCAGTTTCTGGACTTCGACGATATGGCGAGGCCCAATTGGGACCTCCCGGGACCATTCATGGCCGAGTAGGCGCGGGCTGCGTTGAGTCTGCTTTTGGCTAAAAGCGGACATTCTGGGCCACCGCAACAATGTCCGCTTTCGAGGGCAAAGCGGACATGCCGCTGGTTTAGGCTGCTACTTCGGTAAACGCAGGACGTCTTGTCGTCGGCGACAACGGACGCAACCCATTGAATGTCGGGTGCTAGCTGGCGCAATACGTCATCAAGCCTGCGCGCTGCCACCCGGCGTCCGACCAGCTTTTGGTGATCCGACCCTAGGTGACTAAGACTCTTCGCTTGTAGTCCTGGAGCCGATATTCAGGCGCTGAGAATTTCAGGTTCGAGGTGCTTTGGCTTTCCAAGAACGCGAACGCTCTCCTTCTCATTATCTGTAATGCAGAAAACCGTGAAGAACTCGATCTTGGGCTCCTCACCGTAGCGCTCGACGATCCCTTTCAGCCAGGGCCCGCCGTAGAAGGCTTTGGCATCTTCAATCGTCTCCCACTGATAGACGCCGCCGGCAACGCCGCGCTCACTCCAAATGAAGTGCTTACTGATGAGCCCCTTTGCCGTTTGGAAACCGGGTGCAATCTTCTCGAAATGTGCGAGACAGGCGTTGTAGTCGATCGATGGTGGCAGATGGTAACGGACAATGGCGGTGATCATGGGGTGCCCTCCTTGTGCGTCGAACCCCAGATGGTCACAGGCGATTGAGCCTGCACCGGGATGCAGTGCGAGAATCAGAGTATTAGTACGACTGAAAATGGTCGAGGAAGAGAAACGCGACCCCGTACGTTGAGGCCACTACAAGACGCATCAGCTCGAAATGCGCGGACCAACGAATTAGGCCGAGATGCTTTTCCTATTGGTCTGGCGACCGATGGCATGTTGGCGATTGCGCCGCCGCTTTCGCCACCGTCTTTGCCGAAGGATTGACCAAGGCTGGCCTGCCCGCGTGAGAGGAGTGGCTTCACTCCCATGTCCGCTTTTGGCTCAGGCCGTGTGAAAACGTGGGTCCGATTGCATGGGAGCTAGGACCGATTCCCGCAGGAAAAGCGCGCGACGCCTGATACCTGTTGCCTGTTGCGTGGCGTCTAACTTAGCGGGTGATTGACACGGAATTCGGCAGCGCGAACCCAATACTCCTTGGTGAAACCTTCCGGGTCATTGCGCAATCCTGGCCGAACCGTCTTAGCCCGATCGTCGGCGTCGAAATTGATGTCACTTGCTTCCATGCCGAGCATCGTGTTGCGCGCGATCTCACGCGCTGAGGCCTTGTCGCCGACGATATTGTCCGTCATGTCGGTATCGATTAACCCAGCATAAATACCGAAAACTTCGATGCTTTTGTCCCGCGTTTCAAAACGCAGGCATTCGGTCAGGGACATCGCGGCGGCTTTGGTCGCAGCGTAGGTGCCAAAGGGCGGAAAATTCGTCAGACTGACGACAGATAGCATGTTGGTGATCGCGCCGCCGCCGTTGGCCGTGATGATCGGCGCAAATGCCTGGCACATACGGGCAAGGCCAAAGACGTTAACCGCCATCTCCTGCTCGAAACCCGAAAGGTCCGCTGCTTCCATCAGACCGCGTTGGTCCAGGGCGCCGGCATTGTTCAACAGTAGCGTGACGTCCGTGGCTGCATCCGCCGCCGCATCCACCTGAACCTGTTGGGTGACATCCAGGCTGAGCGGTATGATTAAGTCGGGGTATCTTTCCACCAAAGACATGAGAGTATCGATGTTGCGGGCCGTGGCGTAAATCTTGGCCGCGCCAAATTCGACCAAAGCCTCGACAAAACGCAGACCCAGCCCCCTATTGGCACCGGTAACCAGTGCAATCGCCCCACTTATTTTCATCCGACGTTCCCCACACAAATACAAGTCCCGGACAATCATAGCCAAATTGAACCGCTGCTTGAATAGTTTCACCTCCGTAATCCTCCTCGGAGTCTGGCCGTAAATGAATTTCATGATTTCAAGGCCTTGCGACTCCTGGACGCCACCCATCACCGCGAGCTGATGCAAGCGATCGAGGCCGGCGATCCGGAACTCGCGCGCTCGATCATGCACGCACATATTCTATCGGGGCGCAGCAAGCACCGATCGGCGCCCGCCGAATCTTCTCCATCGGTCATGGCGTCCTACCGAGACGACAGACGGA
>JAPULJ010000680.1 GCA_027295145.1 Alphaproteobacteria bacterium
TCCGACCGTGGCAGACCCGCGAGACCCCGAACTCTTGGTCTATGCCTCTATTGGTCTGTGTGTTTCAATCTGGCGTCAGTCTGTCCCACTCCTACGGCTTTACGTTTATTCGGCAGCGCGCCGCTACCGGCGCCAGCAGCGCATTCGCCAGCGCGCCGGGATTTACAACTACGTTGCTGCCGGTGCCGAGATTACGGATGATAATCGAGGTAAATTTCGGTCTGAATCGGCCAAGTGCCGAGAAATGCCAGAAGTTATGAGCAACCCGCTTCTCGTCGCGCGACATGACAAATTCGTTTGCGAACCAGGGCATGCCGATAACGTCCGAAATCCTACCGCGTTTGAGCACGCGCAGCTTGGTATTGGGTGAGTATTCTTTGAGATACTTATGAAACACAAGGTAGGACCGCCCTGACGGCATCGGGACAAAGGAATGAACACCGCGGCCAGTCCCGAATAGCAAAAACCGTTTTACCTTGAACGTAGCGAACTGCTCGGGCGTATACATTGCCTTAATGATCGCCTGATTTACCGGATGGAGGGCGAGCGTTCGATTTCTCGTGTCCAGGGAATAAACCAGGCGGAAGTTCTTTAACCGTTTAACATCCACCCCATACTGCCGAGCAAGTGGCCGGAGCCTGGCTTCGTAGAATTTAAACGGCAATCGACCTACGAATGTCAGGTTTCCCGTCCTGCTTTCGAGGTGCACATACTGCACGATATTAAGGCCGCCCTTCGTCCGATGGAGCCAGTACGTCTCGCTCCGTGGAAAAGTGTAAATTGTTCGACTGTTTCTTTTCGGGGTTTTGCGCTCACTACTTTTGAGTATTTTGGGATAGAGATTGACGACCATCGATGTGCGGCGGTCATAGACCGCTAGGCGCTCGACAAGCGCCGCGATCCCTACCCGCTGCGAGAAGTAGACGCGCCGGTCGTCGGGCGAGAAGACGATATTCCGGTACTCCTTGAACCGCCGATCCCGCACTCGTTCGATCACGCCCGTCTTGAGATCCAAAATCTCAAGGCTTTCCTCGCGCACATAGCGGTATTTATTCTTATATCGGCCCATGACCTGCGCATGCATGGCCAGAAACCGACCGTCCCGCGAAAGCGCGCCCGATTTATAATCCGTGTCGCACGTGCTTCTTACGATCCGTACGGTCTTCCGTCGAAAATCGTACCGACCGATCATTCTAAGGGTGAAATTAATCCGTTTGCCCCGCTCTATACGAACATACTGATACACAAAATACAGATATTGCCCGCCTGGCGAAAAAGCGAATGGCCGCGCCTTCCAGCCCAGGCACTCGCCCTTATAAAGCAGCGCAATGCACTTTTTCGGTGCAGCATCCGCGATCCCCGCCCAGGCCACCGACGCGAGGATCACGGCCGGATAGACGAGCTGCCTCATCGACGGACCAAAGCGTCGTGGCCGCCAATCCCGCTGTGTAGAGCGTATAGAACCCGAGCGCGGCAACTCAGCGTTCAAAATCGACGAACGCCCCGGCATTCTCAAATGATTTGGATTTGCCTGGTTAAAGCGCTTCAAATCCCATGCCACCTTGAATCGAATAACTGTTTCGTACTTTTCTTCTACTATCGAATTCCCAATTTTTTCTATTATCGAATACCCGCGAGTGTTTCCACCATTAAGATTAACAAATTATAATTTTTCTGTGGATAATTCTGGTAAAAATGGGTCAGAGCCCTTTTTACTTTAGCGCATTTCAGGCGCCTTTCTGGATTCGTCAAATATTCTGAATTAAGTGTCGCGGGTAGCCGAGTTCGGGGTCTTCTTGCTGTCCTCGCCGGTGATGTCCTCGCCGGTATAGAACTCCGGCCACATTTTCTCGACGATCGGGCCGTCCGCGGCGAGCGCATAGCAGGACCCGATCATCGGCGGCCGTCGACCCGGAGCGGAGATTTCACCCTTGGCTTTTGCTTCGGCCTTGCGCTTGCGGCGCTGCGCCTCCCAGTGTCTGACCATTGTCTGGAAGGCGGTGGTGGCGATCTGGGCCAGCATTTCGTTGATGTGGGTGCAACCCTCGATCCCGCCGACCCGCTCACGCACTTTTCTCATCCAGCCGGGGCCGATGCGTAGGCCCTCCAGTCGCTGGAAGTTGGGCGCGACTTGGTAGCACGGTGGGAACGGTCCGTAATCGGTCTCGGCTGCAACCGCGCGGATCGTCAGGCTACTGTCGATCGTCAGGCGCAGCCACATTTCGTGAACCGGCACGCCGGCTGCTACCTCGCCGCGCCATTGACTGTCGAAGTCGTAGGTCTTGGTGTCGATAATGTGGCCTTCGATATCGAACAGTCCGTCCGCGCGCTGGTAGCCGTCGATCGACAGCCGGCGCTCATGCAGGCGGGATCTGGTTGCGGGGTCGGGCAGCGGCATTACGGGCCTCTTTGATTGAATATTATGTAGTACAATATGACCTTCGGTTGATATATCGCGTTATCGCGGGTAGTCAACCGGGCCGTTTGGGCTCGCTTCGTTTGGGCCTGCGCGCTGCCTTGCGGGTCGCAGGTTTTGCGCCGGCATCGCCGATCTTCGACATGCGTAGCGAGGCGAGGCGGTTTTTGCGCCGCCGCAGCACTTCGAAGCGGAACCCATGGAAGGCGAAGACCTGACCGGTCTCGGGGATTTGTCTGGCCTCGTGCATCACCAGCCCAGCGATAGTCGAAGCCTCTTCGTCGGGCAATTCCCACTCGAATTCTCGATTGAGGTCGCGCAAGGTCACCCGGCCATCGACGATGTAGCTGCCGTCCTCCTGGGTGCGCACGCCGGGCAGGCCGATGCCGGGAGCGGCGCGATCGTGCTCGTCCTCGATCTCGCCGACGATCTCCTCGAGAATGTCTTCCAGGGTCACCACGCCGAGAAGTGCGCCGTATTCGTCAACGACGAGGGCGAAATGCTCGTGGCGCCGGCGGAACTCGCGGAGTTGGTCGAGCAGACTGGTCGATTCAGGAATGAACCAGGGCGCTGCCCAGATCTCCTTGATGTCGAGTTTCTCGAAGGTGCCGTCGGCTCTCTGCACGGCCAGGAACAGCTCCTTGGTGTGAATCACGCCGACGACGTTGTCAGGCTCGCCGTGCCACACCGGCAAGCGGGTGTAGGGGCTGGTCAGCACAGCCTCGACGATATCGCGGATCGAGGTGTCGGCGTTGACCATCTCGACGCCGCTGCGGTGCGTCAGCACCTCGCCGACATCGACGTCGGCGAGATCGAGAATCGAGCGCAGCATGCGGCGCTCGTCGCGGGCTTCAGCGTCGGGGCCCTGGTGCAACTCTATGGCGCCCCGCAACTCCTCCTCACCGGCGGTAAAACTGCGCTGGTCGTCGATGCGCACACCGATCAGCCTTAGCGTGAATGTGACCACGCCCCGGACCGTGCCGACGACGGGGGCGAGGAGGAAGACGATGACACGGATGATCGGGCCCACCACTAAGGCGACGCGGACGGGATAGTGGATGGCGTAGGTCTTGGGTAATACCTCGGCGAATATCAAAACCAGGAACGTCATAATAAGTGTGGCGTAGAGCACGCCGCGGCTGGCGAAGGCATTGATCAAAAGGCTGGTGGCCAGAGCCGAGGCGGCGATATTGACCAGATTGTTGCCGAGCAACAGGGCGCCGATCAACCGCTCCTTGCGGGCAATCAGTTTATTGACGACTTTGGCCCGTGCGTTGCCTTGGCGGGCGAGCTCGTGCAGACGTGGGTGGGAGGCGGCGGTGAGCGCTGTCTCCGAGCCCGAAAAGAAGGCCGACAGCACCAGCAGCACAACGATCACGCCGGCGGTAATCAAGATTTCGATACCCATCGTTCAATCGTCCATGAGCGTGGTTTTTCAGATAATAGAGCGCGCGCGTGTCGATCAGGCTGCCACGGCGCGGCCAAGGAAATCGCGCAAAAATTCTGAGTCGATGTCCTCGGCGAGGAAGGCTTTGCCGATACCGCGCGCGAGCACAAGCCGCAGGGCGCCCAGCTTGTTCTTCTTATCGCTGGCCATGCGGTCGATAAGGGCGTCCGGTCCGGGCAGCCGGCGGCCGAGTTGCGGCGCGTCGAGCGCTGTCGGCAGGCCAATAGCAGCGAAGTGGGCGCGTACACGCGATGCTTCGTCGGCCGGACAAAAGTCCAGCTCGACCGAAAGATCAAAGGCGATGCAGGTGCCGATCGCCACCGCTTCGCCGTGCAGCAACGCCTCGCCGTACCCGGTTTCGGCTTCCAAGGCGTGGCCAAATGTGTGCCCCAGATTGAGTAGCGCCCGCTGGCCCGCCTCACGCTCGTCCTCGGCGACGATCTTGGCCTTGGCATAACAGGCATGACGCACTGCTTGGGCGCGCAGGGCGCGCTCGCCCTTTAATAGCGAGAGAGCGTTGGCTTCACACCAGGTGAAGAAATTTTCATCGCCGATCAGCCCGTATTTAACGGTTTCGGCGTACCCGGCGCGCAGCTCGCGCTGGGGCAGGGTTTCCAGCGCCGCGATATCGGCCAACACCAGACGCGGCTGGTGGAAGGCGCCGATGAGGTTCTTGCCCTGGCGCGTATCGATGCCGGTCTTGCCGCCGACGGCGCTATCGACCTGGGCCAACAGCGTCGTCGGGAGCTGCACGAAATCGAGACCGCGCAATAAGGTGGCGGCGAGAAACCCAGCGAGATCGCCGACGACGCCGCCGCCGAGTGCCAGAATGATGCTTTCGCGTCCGATGCCGGCGGCCAGGATTCGCTCGGCCAGCTTTTCATACACATCGAAGGACTTGCTCGCCTCGCCCGGCGGAACGGTAAAGGATCGGTGGGCGATGCCGGCTCGCCTAAGCGAGTCTTCAAGTGCTCCCAAGTAGAGCCCGGCCACGGTCTCGTCGGTGATTACCGTCACCGTCCGGCCGGTGGCCAGCGCGGCCAGTCTCTCGCCCGCTTCAGCGATTAAGCCGGCGCCGATGACCACGTCGTAGCTGCGTGGGCCCAGCTCGACGCGCACGGTTTGGCTGGGGTGGTTTGCTGTGTCCGCACTGTGGGGGTCTTCGTTCACGCGCTGGCGTCTGCCGCGTCCCCGGAATCGGCGTTCTCCAAATAGAGATCGAGCGCCTCGGCAACCCGGTCGACGGTGATCCTTGGCGGTCCGTCGGTGCTGTCGACAGTGATGTCGGCATCGGCGTAAACCGGATAGCGCTCGCTCATCAAGCGTTCGAGGATTTCGCGCGGATCGCCGTGCTTCAGCAGCGGCCGGTCGTTGCGGCGGGTCACCCGGTCGAGCAACGTTGTAATATCGGCACGCAGCCAGACCGAGATGCCGCGCTGACGGATGGTCTTACGGTTCTCTTCGTCGATGAAGGCGCCGCCGCCGGTCGACAGGACGTGCACCGGCGCATCGAGCAAGCGCTTCATCACGCGTCGTTCGCCGCGGCGAAACTCTTCCTCGCCATAGCGCTCAAAAAAGTCCTCGATCGAACAACCGGCGGCGGCCTCGATCTCGGCATCTGCATCGACGAAAGACAAGCCCAACCGCTCGGCGAGCCGGCGGCCGATACTGCTCTTCCCCGAACCCATCAAGCCGACGAGGACGATGGTTCGGGGGATCTTTTGGCGCCTGCCGCTCATAGCCGTTCCGATGACATCACGAGGTATATGGTTCCACGCCGCGCCGGTGCAAAGGGGTCGCCGCCTTTGAGAGTGAATGCGGCTGCCGGCAGCACCGCCATCTTAGCGCATGGCCAGGCCGGCAACGTCATCATAGAGCGGCGAGGGCGCTTGCCAAGCGGTCATTCGCCCGCT
>JAPULJ010000681.1 GCA_027295145.1 Alphaproteobacteria bacterium
GTCCGCGACAACGAATCTTCCTATGTCCACGCCGGCAAAATGCCCTTGGACAGGCAACTGTTCAGTTTGCAGTCGCGATTTCTTGTGCAGAACATCCGTGGCGGCGAGCGCGAACGGACCGTTACCATCCCGTATTCTACGACTTCGCTGCCGTTCCTGCGACCGACGCGGCTGTCGTTAATTCTCACGGGCGAGTCGACGGTCGAGCGCAACCACAGAAAGGGTATCGAACCGCTGGGCCATCGCTGGGCGAAGTACAAGGTTGACGCCGACGCGTTGACCGGCAAGGGACCCTATCAGGCGACCATCGAGTTGTTCGCGCAGATGTTTCCAATCAACCTGATCACGACGATCCAGGTAGTCGGATTCGACTACAACTTGAGCCCTCGTGCGGTAGCGGAGGCGGTGGTGGCCGGCCGAGAGGTATTGGTGAAGCGAACCGTGACGTTCGACTTCCCCGACTAGCGCCAAGTCATTAAAAAACATTGCCGAACGCGGAGGAGATGGGATATGCGGGGCCGTTCGAATGGCGATTTGGCAATTGATGAATGCCGTCGACTGTGGCGCCGGCCGCCGGCACTGGTTCTAAGCGTCGCCGTTGCGACCGCGGTGATCGTTGGCGGGTCGACATCCGCGCTAACCGAAGGCCTGTACCCGCTCGGGGAAACCACGGGTGTGCCGCGGCTTTCCGACGAACCGCTTCCCTATCAGGTGGTGCCCGAGCGTCCGGAGTTGCTGGTGGAGCTCGGATGTAAATTCCTCGGCCGGGGTGAACTACCCAAGGCCATCGAGTTGCCCACCGGCGCCGTGTGGACACCATGCCTTTGGGTGTTCGGCACCTATCGGTCCGCGTTCCAAACTTACGAATCAGTCGGCGCGCCAGGCCGCAACACCGAGTGGGCGAACCGGTTGGATCTCTTCGCCAACCTTCAGCTAACGTCAACCGAAAAATGTATCATCGGTGTTGCACCATTGGACGAGAACTCGTTCACGAAGTTCTCCCGCTACAGCTTCGAGTCGAACCAGGATAAGGAAGGTTGGCAATCCGAACTGGGTGTTTATGTGCGGACTCTGTTTTGTGAAGGCGACTTTGGCTCCCTGTTTCCCAATCTCGACCCGAAGGGCACGAAACTCATAGACTACGGCTTTTCGGTGGGCCGTCAGCAGATCACCTTCCAAGAAGGCATCATGATAAACGATTTCATCGATGCCGTGGGCTTGGTCCGCAACAACCTACACGCACCAGGATTTTCGAACATTCGAATAACGGGACTGTATGCGATCGATTCCATCGATCGTGGAACACCGGCAAACCGGGAACGCCTGAGCCCCGGCCGGGGGGCCGGTCTGTTCGGCCTCTTCACCCAGGCGGACACCTTCCCCGCCACGTTCAACGTCGACTTCATGACGATCCAGGATGACGACAGCAATACAGGCGGGGACGGGTATTGGTTGGGCCTGTCGTCGACCCAGCGCGGTTGGTTGCCGTGGGAGGGCATCGGTGAAATCAACACCACCTACCGGATCAATATTTCGGAGGCCGACGGAGCGAATACGCCACAGATCTCCGACGGCATTCTGCTCTCCGCCGAGATTTCGTGGACGCCCCATTCATCGGACGACATCGTCTACACAAACCTGTTTTGGGGGATCGACCGGTATACCCAGGCATCACGCGAACCGATCGTCGGCGGGCCACTCGCGGCGTTGGGCATAAGCTTTGCTTCGCCGAGCCTCGGAAACTACTTGTCGGAACTCAGCAGTTTCAACACCGAAGTCGTCGGCGCGGCGATCGGCTATCAGGCTTTTTGGGACAACCACCGCCGCAACGTCGTTTTCGAGATCGCCGGCGTGAAGGATACAACCCGGAATCTGTTCGATAACGACGGGCCCGGCACCGATGCCGCCGCTTTCACCGTTCAGTTCCAGCAAGCGATCGGGCAGCACGTGCAATTGCAACTCGATGGCTTCGTATCGTACTTGGAAGGTCGTGACAATGGCACCGGCGCGCGGGCCGAGATACTTATCCAGTTCTGATCCTATTGTTCGGCTGGCGCCCCGTCTCGTGCAACGACAGTTTAGAGCAGGTGACGAACCGGGTTCGAGCCG
Organism: Alphaproteobacteria bacterium; assembly: GCA_027295145.1. Classification (GTDB taxonomy): domain Bacteria; phylum Pseudomonadota; class Alphaproteobacteria; order JAPULJ01; family JAPULJ01; genus JAPULJ01. Next base: position 2,110 of record JAPULJ010000681.1, read on the forward strand.
ATTAAGTAAGATCGACACAACGCCGAGAATTTTTGAACACGATCACACGGAAGAGCCACACTCCGAGGGGACAGAAAACCCCGATGGCCTGCTATTCGCGGAAATCTCCATGACGTCGAAGGGAACCGACAACGTTGCCTATAGCAGCTTCTTCTGGGCCATCGACGACGCCGCCATTGGCTGCCGCTTCCAGCAGGCGCTCGGCAGACGCCGGATCCTTCGCCTCGACGCCTTCGCGTCGCTCCAGGAGGACCGGGACGAGGGGTGCGGTGTGTGCAGCGAGCTGCAGGTTCGCTTCTAGTGCACAGACACAGACGGATGATTCACCCAACCAAACTCCAGGAGATTGAAAACATTCGCAAATTTCCGACCTTCGTGAACGTTCCGAAAGAGTCAGTGGACTAGGGTCGTTTCGGACCGGGACCTAGGCGGGAGGGTCCGCGCCGATATTTTCGAAGCACCAAGGAGGTGCAGATGGTGGGAGTCGTCGAGGCAGCCGGTTTGGCCATCGTGGGCGGATGCACTACCCAAGCGGTGATGAGCCTCTATGGAACGTTCCAGCGCCGCGTGCGCGAGTCCAACGTGGCGGCGCGCGAAGCCCAGCTATTCCAGCAGCGGGCTCAGTTGCTCCTCCAGTCCGACCGGGTGGATCGCGAGCGCAGTGAGCTTTCGTGGAACGGGAATCGGAAGTTCTACATCGATCGAAAGGTAGAGGAGGCGAAGGACATCTGCTCCTTCTACCTCAGACCCCACGACCACAAACCCTTGGCCCCTTTCCTGCCAGGCCAATATCTGACCTTCCAATTGAAGATCCCCGATCAGGCCAAGCCCTTGGTCCGCTGCTATTCGCTGTCGGACAGTCCGGCCAACCGCGACCATTATCGGGTCACGATCAAGCGGCTGGACCCGCCTCCGAAAGAGCCAGAAGCGCCGCCGGGCCGGTCGTCAAACTTTTTCCATAAGGGGTTGGTGGAAGGCGACATTCTGGACGTCAGGGCGCCGTCAGGTCATTTCTACCTCGACCAGGCGACGGAGAAACCAGTCGTTCTGATCGGCGGCGGGGTCGGCCTAACGCCAGTATGGAGCATGCTCAACGCTATCTGCGATTCCGGAAGCCGACGCGAAACCTGGTTTTTTTACGGCATCATGAACCGTAACGACCATGCCATGTACGACCGCATGGCGGAAGTCAGGCGGACTTACGACAATGTCCGGATCGTTGTCTGTTACAGCCGCCCGACCGAGAGCTGCGTCAAGGGAAGGGATTTCGACCAGGAGGGATACGTCAGCGTTGCATTGTTCAAAAAGCTCCTGCCATCGAACAACTATGAGTTTTACATCTGTGGGCCGCCACCCATGATGCAGGCGGTGACAAGTGATCTAAAGGAGTGGGGTGTACCCGACAGCGACGTCAAGTTCGAAGCCTTCGGTCCGGCCACGATCAAGCGCAAATCGCCCCCTAAACCAGCGCAGGACGTCGCGACCGCGGCCGCGGCCGGCGATGGGATAGAAGTGGTGTTCGAACGCTCGGGCAAGACGCTACACTGGAAGCCGGACTACGGCTCGCTGCTCGAGTTCGCCGAGGCGAACGATATCAGTATCGACTCCGGGTGCCGCGCGGGAAACTGCGGTACCTGTGTGACCGCCATCAAAGAGGGCGAAGTGAGCTATCTATCGGAGCCCGGCGCGCAACCCGACGAAGGTTCGTGCCTGACCTGCATCGCGGTGCCCAGTGGCCGTTTGATTCTCGACAGTTGAGCCACGATGCGGGATAATTTAATGGACTGGGCCTTTCGAGCGAGGCGGCGGACGGGACGCGCCGAACCATGTTTCCGAACCGCACATTCGACGGGGGATGCCTGTACTCCATGAAGGCCGTGAAGCGGAGGCGAAATCATGAATTCCAAGATCATAAATTCCAAGACCATAGAGGCCACTCAAATTGGATCTTTCATTCATGGCTGTTTCCGGATTGCGCCGGCCGTCCTGATCGCGCTCCTGCTGGCGGGGCCCGCCGCCGCTCAGACGAAATGGGATCACACCAAGGTGGTGGGGCCGGGCAAGTGTGCGGAATGTCACAAGCAGACCGCGGCGATCTGGAAGAATACCAATCATTTCAAGACGTTCAGGGAGATGCCCCGACGCAAGAAGGCGAAAGAGATCGCCAAGAAGATGGGGCTTAGGCGTATCAAGGCCGGTAGCCTGTGCCTCGACTGTCATTTCACAACGGTCGTGAAATCGGACAAGCGCAAAGCAGTCGCCGGAATCTCGTGCGAATCCTGCCAC
>JAPULJ010000682.1 GCA_027295145.1 Alphaproteobacteria bacterium
ATGCGGGTCGCGTCAAAAAGGTCCGGTGTACCCTCAACTCCGGTCCTTCTAGCCTCGTACTTCCGCTTTATGCGGTTTTATGTCGGCTTTTTCCGATAACGGACGTGAATCGGCCAAATCCCAAATGCAACGAATTGACCCATATAGGAAGTCGGGGCCATCAAGTCAGAAATTTATTCCGGCTTCGTGAAAAACTCTTTCACCAACTTTAGATTGGCGGCATCGAACACCACTTGCTACGGAAATCCGCCCTCTGTTAGGAGTCATCCACGGTCGATGGGGCCCCGCTCAGTTACTCTCCGCCAGCCCGGCCTTGCGCAGCGCGGAAGCTGAACGTTCGACCAAATCCTTGGTGACCTGCCAATACACGACCTCCTCGCGATAGGTGTCGATTGTGAAGCCAGGCGACCATGTCTGGTCGTATGACTTCGTGCAGGATCGCACCGACGAAGGTCGCTCCTGCAGGCGGAGGAAAGTCCCGTCGGTCTCCGGGAGGCGCAGATCGTGATCGAACAATGTACAACACCAAGCGACCGCATTCGGCCCTTGGACGCCGCTCCCGGGCCCGGAAACCATCATCCCAATGGACCAGAGGCCGCTCATGAACTAACAATCAACATGGACTAGTCAGTGGGGGCCCGATCAGCAGGGCCCTTTCAGGCCCCTTGCGGGTGTGTCCGCCCTTGGCGGTGGTCTGTGCGCACGGAGCTGTCGCCGGAAACGTCGGAGAACCGCCAGGATGGCAAACAAGAACCTTATCATTCGCAATGTCCGGGTGCGGGCGGCCAACATTCCGCTCAAGCGGCCACTGGTTGCTAGTGTGGCCCAGTTTACCCATTGGGTCGCGTTGATCGTCGATATCGAGACCGAAGGCGACGTTCGCGGCAGGGGGTATATTTGTCCCTATCTGCCGCAGACCGCGGCTGCGTTCGGTCGGGTCGCCGAGATGTTGGCCGAAGGATGGATCGGTCGCACGGTCGCCCCGGCACGCATGTACGATGAAGGGATGAAACGGATCCAGACCATCGGCCAGAATGGCGTCGGGCTTGGCGGGCTTGCGGCCATGGACGTGGCGCTGTGGGATACGTTCGCACGGGCGCATGACATGCCACTTGCCGTGGCGCTTGGCGCCGAGGTGGCTCCCGTCAAGGCCTACAATTCCTCGGGCCTGTGGCTGCAAGATCCCGAACTTCTGGCCCGCGAAGCCGTTGAGCTTCGCGATGAGCATGGTTTCTCGGCCGTCAAGATGCGGTTTGGACGCGAGACGATCGCGGAAGATGTCCAATCTGCCCGAAATGTCATGGAAGCCGTGCCCGGCACGATTGTGATGTCCGATTTCAACCAGGGGCTCAGCTACAGCGAGGCCGTCAATCGGTTGCGGGCGCTGGATGACGAGGGCCTGCATTGGTTCGAAGAGCCGATCATCTACAGTGACCTGGCAGGGTGTGCCAGGCTATCAGAGAAGATGCGCACGCCAATCATGCTGGGCGAGAACTTCCACGGGCCGCGCGACATGCATGAGGCGCTGAAGGCCAATGCCTGCGACATGGTGATGCCGGATCTGATGCGGATCGGTGGCGTCACAGGATGGATGCGCGCTGCAGCGATCGCGCAGCAGTACAGCGTTGAGGTTTCCAGCCATCTCATGGCCGAGATCTCTGCCCACTTGATGCTGGCAACGCCGACGCGCGGCTGGCTGGAGTGGACGGATTGGCTGGAGCCGATCCTCAAGGACCCGTTCACCGTCAAAGACGGCGAGGTTCATGTTCCGGATACGCCCGGCGTCGGAGTTGAGTGGGACGAGGCGGCGCTGGACCGATACGCTCTTTAGGGCGGTTTCTGACTTCGCCGCGGTCAGGTGAAGCGGCGCGAAGCCGGGACCAACCGAAGACTTTGAGTGTCGCGCGGATCGGAGATCCCGAAACATGCGCTAGGCAATTCGCGCGTTGGCCGCGAAGTCCGGTTACTTCTTGATCGCCCGTCATTCCGATAGGACCTCGTGGCCCGATTGGTCCGGGCGGTCCTCTAACACTCCATTTGATCCCGATCCCCGCGCTCTGTTGGTTTAGAGAGGGCTGCGACAGCTTTTAGAACGCGAATACGGACTTATCATTTTGCCGGGGACAGCGCGGTAGAGGGCTTTGTCAGACTAACGCCAATCCGGTTGAAATAGTGATTTTAGGCAGCCCAGGAATCGCGCAGAATATTTGTGATTTTGCACAGCTATTAGGCGATTAAAAAATGACTAGAATTTTAGTCTGACAATGCACGTTTTCATACTGCTCCATTCCGTAGTAGTCATAACTTGTGATTAGAAAGTGCCAATTCGGATCCCAAGGATTTAGCTTTTGTGCTTTAATTTGAACCGCTAGCATGGGCACGTTGCCGATTTGCCCCACCAGTCACGGATGATGCCAATGCCCGCCAATGGAGACGCAGCCCACCGACTGAACGACCGTGCGCGGGGCTGGCTGCGGTTTTTGTGGCAGAAAGCGACGACACCGGATGATTGGTCGGAGGACGGCGTGCCCCATCCTTGGTGGGATCGCTATTCGACCGAGCCGATGATGAATTTTCCGCGCTTCGACCTGTCGGAGTCGAGCTACGCGGTCGGGATCATGGCTGATGTAACGCCGGCATGGCGCGAGGTCCATGGCCGTATTCTGGAAGAGCTGGCCGAACGGCATTTGACCTATTGGGCGGCAGTCGATTGGCTAACCCAGTTCGGTGAGGACCCAAAGCGCGCCGAGTATCCCGAGGCATGGAAGGGCTTCTTGATTCCCGAGCACTTGTTCGGAAAATACGACACGCCGGGCTGGACCGCCAATGGGGCTGAGCCGTGGGGCCTTCAGGCTGATCCGATCGGCGCCGAAGGCAATCTGTTTTTTAAAGGCTGGCTCAACCTGACCATGTCGTTGCATCACTATGTCTCTGGCGAGGCCAAGTGGGACCATCCGTTCGAGGTCGCCGGCATCGACAGGTCGCGTTTCGAATGGACCCAGCCCAGGCTCGCGGAGCATCTGGCCACGTTATGGTCGCGCCATCCCGCCGGCTTGCATTGCGAGAACACCAAGGTGTGGCCGTTTTGTCTGAGCGCGGCTGGGCTTGGTTTGCAGATGCACGACACGTTGAGCGGGCAATCGACCCACGGGGTCGCGGAGTCCTGGCTCGACTACGCCAAGCAGAATTATTTCGGCGTCGACGACAAGGGCGCGCTGCGCTGGACGACGTTTTATTACGATCCGTTGCTTGACGAACATATGCGCCATGGGCCGTCAGACGCATTGCCGACCTCACTCTATTTACTGCCACAGGACCCGAGCTATGCAGAGTTCCTGTACCACGCGGCGGTCACTCGGTTGGGCTGGAACGATCCGGGCAAACCGACGCGCGCACCGGCGGATCCGCGCTTCCTGGCGCTCGGCTTGGCGCTCGCCAAGGAATGGGGCGACGATACCACTGTAGTGCGATTGCATGATTATGCCGAAGCGCATTTTGAACCCAGGGCGTTCGGCGCTAACGGCGACGAATTCGGCTGGTGGTTCGGCTTTGGCGAGGACTGGCCGCGCGGGCAGATGTCCGCGCTGATGATCATGTCGGAGGTCGGTGGCCCGGGCGCCTGGCGCCGCTTGTTCCGCGAACCCAATCTGTCAAAGTTCGACGCACCGACTGTGGAAGGTGTCGATTTTCCAAGCCTTGGTATCGCTCAGGCGTGGAATGACCCGGCCGAGGCGGTGCTACACGTCGAGACCTACGCTGCAGACTCGAGCAGGAAGGGCGGACCGACCCAATTCAGCATTACAAATCTGCCCGACGCCGCGCTGGTGGACGTGCATTGCGGCGCCGACACCTACGGGCGTTGGCGTGCGACCGGAGACCACAGCATCGAAGTCGAAAGCGAAATCGCCGACCGCGTGTTCCGCATCACCACGGGCTATCGCGGCGCTGCTATTGGCTCCGAAAAGACGAATAACGCAACAGTGCCTCCAATAAATGGCGGCGGCGCGACGACTCTGCCCGCCGGGACCAGCGGTCCAGCCGCCTCAATCATCGCGCCCCCGCCGGCCTGTCCCTGCTGTGTTCCGGCGGCGACTTGACGGCGGACTTTCCCGCCTAGCATCCTCGATCACACCGCCTGGCCATCGAGATCGCCCTTGTCGAGCATCTCATCAGCGCGGTTGGCTGCGTGCAAGGAAGCGCCGTCGGCGGCGGCTCAGCGATACCGCGCGGCAGCGACAGTGATCGGCCCCCACCATCGGCTTCGAAATGTGCCAATATGCGGTTTCACAATTGGGTGCCGTGACTTCCGCTTTTGGCTATTAGCGTTGGTTTCGAGCACCGCCAGGATGGTCCGGTGTACCCCCAACTCCGGTCCTTCTAGCCTCGAACTTCCGCTTTTTGCGGTTTTACGTCAGCTTTCCCCGACAACGGACGTGAAT
>JAPULJ010000683.1 GCA_027295145.1 Alphaproteobacteria bacterium
TCAAGCCCGCGGAGATTAAGCGATCGATGTCGGCCGCGGCGGTCGAGCGCATCCTGGACGCGCTGGCGCACGGCTCCATTCAGGCACCATAAGGGCAGCGGCCGGCGCCCATGACATCGATCATCCTGGCCATCGTCCCGGTCTTCCTGCTGATCTTCCTCGGCTTTGGCTTGCGCGCGCGGGCCGTGCTCGCCGAGGGGTTCTGGAAACCGGCCGAGCGTCTGACCTATTTCATCCTGTTCCCGGCGCTGCTCGTCACCACGCTTGGCGGCGCGGACCTTGCCGGGCTGGACGTGGGCGGCATGGCGGGCGCGGTCGGCGCGGCGATCCTCGTCATGGCGTTCGCCGCCCTTGGGGCCGGGACCGCGTTGAAACTCGACGGCCCGGCGCTGACCAGCCTTTTTCAGGGCGCGGTGCGGCAGAACACCTACATTGGGCTCGCCGTTTCGTTCGGTGTCTTCGGCGCGGATGGATTGGCCGCCGCCGCGCTCGCCGTTGCCGTCATCGTGCCGCTGGTCAACGTGCTCTCGGTCGCCATGCTGGCGCGCTTCGGACACGGCGCGCGGCCCACGCTTATCGGCACGGCGCGCCGCATGGCCGAGAACCCGCTGATCATCGCCTGCGTCATCGGCATCGGGCTCAACCTCGCCGGCCTCGGCCTGCCGCCGGTTGTCGCCCCGCTCCTGGAGATTCTGGCCAACGGGGCCCTCCCGCTCGGCCTGCTCACGGTCGGCGCCGGGCTCGACATCAAAGCCGCGCGGGCCGGCGGCAAGACGGTCGGCGCCGCGGTCTGCCTGAAGCTCGTTGCGCTGCCGGTGATCACGGCGCTCGCGTGCTGGACGTTCGGTGTGTCGGGGATCGCCGCCTTCGTCGCGGTGCTGTTCAACGGCACCCCGTCCGCGCCCACGTCCTACATCCTGGCGCGCCAGTTGGGCGGCGACGCGCGGCTCATGGCCAGCATCATCACCGTGCAGACGGGATTGGCCCTGATCACCCTGCCGGTCGCGCTGACGTTTCTGGTCTGAGGTTTTTTGCCTAGCCACGCGCGGCGTTAAAAGTCTTTTCCAGATTCTTTTTCGCGCCAGGCCTTGAGAAATGTCTGTACGTTTTCCTTGTGAGGATTGTCGAGGGCGTTACTCGATTCTAACTCTTCGAGGCGCTCTCGGAACATTCCTACGTCAAGGATAGTCTCAAGGCCTCCGACTCCAGCCCTTGTATGCCGCATAGAGACTCTGTCACCTAAAGATTGCGACCAACTCTCGCCAGTAAACGCCTTGGCTAGCTGGGCAATAGCCACGTCGTCTGCTAGCTGCGCATTAGCCCAGGTTTTTACCCCAGCACTGTCGTCGTCGGCGAATTCTCGCCATCTGAATAAGATGAATGCTAACTTCGGATGAGAGAGTAACTCACCATTCCCGGCAGCAGTTTCAATAGCCTTGATCGCGAGCGTTTTTAGCTCCGCCAGACTTTCTTTCTCTACCAAGCATTTCTCTGGCGGTTCCGGCTCCCCGTCTTCACGTGGGAAGTAATCAGCCACAGATGAGTTTACGAAGTCGACGAGCCACCCGACATGGGCATTTTGACAAGCAGACAAGAATATCCTGCTTCGTTCGCTTAAGTCACATCGATCAAACGTTAACCTCCGAATGAGCCAGTGAATTCGTAGATAGTTGTCACCGAAAGAAAAACCGCCCCCCTCACGATCCTCGTCTCGATCAATATCGTCAGCAATCTCGAAAATTGCCGAGATGAGTGATTCGAATTTATGCTTTTCTACCCTCGATGCATGAGTATTCACTTCGTCGAACAGCAAGGGAACCTTGGATTTACCGTTCTTGCGAACTGAACTACGCGCTTCGAGGAACGCTTGCTTTACGTATGCTCCATCGCCACAGCGCTCTATGAATTCATTGATCTCATCCATCGAAAGCGTTTCATCTCCGATGGACATTCGAAAATAAGTGTCAAAGTGCTTTTCGGCACATACCAGTCTTTGGGCCTCCCATCGTACCGGGAAGTCCGATCCGTAGCTGACATTCTCAAAACGAGGAAATAGGCGTATCAGCGTCGCCTTCGCATGTTCCCGACGTTGCTCTGGAACAAGATCAAGAAAGCTTTGAATCTCCTTTTCGGGATCTTCACTGTTTGCATAAGTAGATCTAACCCCACAAACGCGATCCTTATTGCTGCGGACGAAATTGTACAACTTCGGCTCAGAAAGTCGCATCATCTCCAAGGCCACGTAGTCAGCAACATCTACCTCCCCCGCAACCGGCGGCCAGCTAATTGCCATCGCGTTCGACAGCCGCGTAATGTCACGAGGAATGTTGAGGTACGGAGAAACAGCGTCGTAGAAGATATTCATAAAACGACGAAGTTGATTATGATCCTTTGGCGAACCGCAGAGTGTTTCGATCTGACTTAGAGCCGCCCTATTCAAATCATCACGCGGTGGATTCGGCAATTCGAAGCACGCTTGGATGATCTTCTCAAGAAAATGGGGTCCCTCCGAGGGATATTTCTCTTTGACAGCCTTCTCTGCCAGTTCACGGTCAAACGCAAGCAGGTAGATTAAGTTCGGCAGTCGTCCAACAGACTTGACAAGGCGAAATACAAGCACCGCTTCGTCTGGCATCAAACGATCTATATCGTCTATCAAAACGAGGAACCGTTTATCTTGTTCCTCTAGCGCCTTCGAAAGTTGGTGAAATAGAATCTCGACACTCTTGCCTTCGGGGAAAAACCTTTTGGCAAAATTCATCGAGCCTAACGCCATAGACCCCCAAGGGCCACCGGTCGCGACATTGATTGCAGGACCGATTACTGGGCCGGCTTGAAGCAATATCTTACCGAGTTGCGGGATAAGTTTCTTCGCTTTTTTGCTGAGGCTCTTCCGCAGCGTGGCATTCAGCTCCTGCAAAAATGCCAGCGTAAGCGCCTCTTGGCCGCGAAACCACCAACACTTGAAGTCAATGATTTCAAGCTTGCCAGCCTTTACATCTGCCGCAAGGTGATGGCGGATTAGGTTAATGGCACTGCTTTTACCGCTCCCCCACTTCCCGTTTAACGCGATAGTAGCGCCAATGGGCGAGCGGATTTCCCTGATGCTCCGAGAAAGTGCCTGTGCGAAGGGATCAATGCCGAAGCGGTCGTCATCCGGGGAGAGAATGGGTGCATCGTTGAAATAGTTTGGCTCATTCATTCTCAGCCCGGCTTCGCCTCGGCGAGAGCCGCTCTTGCTCGGCGCACGGATACGTCCCCAGCCCCATGATTCTTCCCTCCTTCTCCCCACCCAACTGGCGCACGCTAGCACCACTGACTACAGGCAACAATCGACTTGCCCGGTCGCGATTTACACGCCAGCAAAGACCACAAACCCGCCGCCAGTCATGCATTCCGCGGAATGCCCTCTTGCGCCCAGGGGACTCCTGCTCCATCGCCAAACCTGTTACGGTACCAATGGTTTGGCATTTGGTTCGGAGATTGCGGCTTAGTT
>JAPULJ010000684.1 GCA_027295145.1 Alphaproteobacteria bacterium
CATTCCCCCTGTACCTTTCATCGCGATCCGAGACGAGCTCGGTTAGTCTGCTTGGATCGGGCCTGCTCGCCGGGAGCAACCATCCGCGACAAAACCATGCCGCCTGACCACAGCGGGGTTACAGCCCCGCTTCCTTCACCCTTGACTAATGGTGGGGAGTCCTCCCCCTCCTGGTGTGTCGCCAAAATTTTCGAACCTGCCCGAGTCAATTGGCATACTCGGCACGTTGTAGACAAATCGGTTGATGAGATTCCAATCCTCGTTGAGGCCTTTGGGAAACTGAACGATGCCCATGTAATTATGTTTGTCAGCTGTCTTACCATTGGCCGCGTTTTCCAGCTTGTAGAAGTCGTACTGATTAATCCACATCGCCACGTTGCCCAGCGGGTTGTCCATCAGCGCCGACATCTGTGCCAAGGTCGGCTCGCAGCCGGCCTTGAGCACAGCGCCGAGATCCGCGTCGGCGTCCCGCGCGAGCTCCGCACACTGCGCGCTCATGGGTGCATCCGCCTCGCCTTCCTCATCCTTTGCCGATGCGGCCACTAATGGAGCTTGCCACTCGGCCAGGTCACCATAGTCCCAAGCGCCATCTTGGTCTGTAACCCCTTGCGTGATACCGCCTCCAGCCGCGCCCGCAGCCGATGCATACATCGGGCCGTAGACCCGGTTTTGGCCGCTCGGGCCATTTGTGGAGATACGCGTGATCGCGGCCCCGTCGGCCGACATGGCCCGGACAATATCTGTCTCTGTCGACACGATCACCGGATCGGGGGCTGCAAGGAGCACCGTATCGCGAGGCACCACATGCTCTGAGCGCACCACAGGGGGTTGTTCAAGTACCGCAGGCTGCGAGCAAGCTGCTAACCCGACGGTTACCAGCATCAGGGCCGCGATCGAGTATTTCCAGGACGAACTGGGTTTGCGCATGTACGCCAACGCAGAGAATGTCTTACGGAGCAGTATGGCCAAATCGAAGATTAGAGGGATTCGAATCCGAATCATAGTCTGTCCCCTTTTTGCGGACAAGCAAACGCTGAACAAATTCTGAAATGGCTATTCATGCTGCTCAGCGATCCAAATTTACGTTAGTTCTTGTCCTTACTACGTAAAGTATAGTTTGTTGTTCGGATTTATACGTCGTTTCTAACGCCGTTGCAATGTCGCCAAGCAATTTGCGGCGGACCAAATGGTCAGGGGGAACAAGATCTTAGAGTCCGCCCGGAAAGTTCCTGAGGGACAACAATATCTGGTGAGTCTTATGAGCATGAACCCGATGCTCGCCAGTCGGATGAAGGCGATGGCGGTTCGGTTGAGGTATTCGTAGTCCTTGGCCAGGCGCCGGCAGCGGTTGATCCAGGCGATGGTGCGCTCGACGACCCAGCGTCTCCGCAAAACCAATGTTGCCTACGCTGCGGTAAGTTTCGTAATTGCGGGGCGAGCATTTTCTTGGGCAACGCCACGCCGACCCGCAGGTCCGGGCCGCTTTCCCTCATACCTAGTATTTTCTCCTTGCGGAACGCCGGAAGTCAAGAAACAAACACTCCCCAGATGCCATCCAAGGCAAAGCGAGTGGGCGGTTTTGGTGGTGGCGCGTGGTCTTCAGAACCGCAGGTCCGTTAAACGCTGCATTACCGAGGCAAAAGCAAATGCCCGGCGAAATCATTGGACCCTGTCAAGAAATTTCTTGAACTGGGGATTGTTTCGCAGCAGTTCGCCGGCTGTCTTCACGAGCATGTCCGTCTGGTCCTGCGGCAGCACATAGGCTGTCGGGATCCGATTCAGTTCCGCCCGTAGCTCTCGATCCATCACTTGATCGAAGCTTAGGTCGAGAATATGGAACTGGACATCCTTGCAATCCCATCCCTGGCGATCGTCGATAAGCTCGCGCAGTCGTTGCTCGTCGAGACCGCATCTGAATTTTACAATATCGTCCTGCCAGCCCCTCATCTCTCGGAAAAAATCATCCCTGGTGCGTGCCGTCGCCGTGGCCATCAAGGTGTCCATCACGGCTTCGAGGGCCCTAATTCCATTCGGGCCCTCGATCTTCCCGAGAAAAGATTCTCTGGGCCTCGTCCCGGCGTTGACAACGATAAACAGGAGATCTTTCACATTGACCGCCCGCCGCGGCGTCATCGGTTCGATGAGAGACTCGTGGCGCTCGCGATACGTAACGAGGCCGTAAATACCGAGATTGTCTGTCACCCCGCCATCGTAGAGCTTCAGATATCTATTTTCCTGCAGATTCTGGTATCGACGGAATGTCCGGGCTTGATTCCCGAGCACCAGGGAGCGGCCGGGAGATTCGATTGCCCGACCGATCCAATCCGGTTCCTCGTAGTCGCATTGGCCGGCGAAGTTCTCGATCACAATAGGGGAAAAGACACCCGGAACCGCCGAAGCGGCAGACACCGCCTCGGACAACTTGAACGCCCCTAAATCACTGCATAAAGCGGCGAAGGTCGCGGCATCGAACGTAAAAATCGTATCGTTAAAAATATCGCTGGCGTTGACCCAGAGGATCGGAGCATTGTCCCGCGTCAGATCGCCAAAGGTCGCGTCGTGGAGCAAGTTTTTGTCCAGCCAGTGTTGAAATCCAGTTTTGCTGTTCAGACCGCCGCCAAGAACGGAAAGCAGGCTGAACAGCGATACCGACGTGTTGAACGAGCTTTGGGGGTCCTTGTACAGAAAATTGTCGCGGAAGGCGGGAACGGTTTTTGCGCCATGCAGGGCAAAATACACCGCCGGAATGGAGCCCCCGGAAACGCCCGAAACGAACACCACTTCGTCGACAAGCGACTTGCCGGTTCCGTCAGACCCTGATTCATGCGCCGCCAACTCCGCGATTGCCCCGTAGGCAAATGCCGAAGCGCGCGTGCCGCCACCGGAAAACGACAGCCCAATCATGGTTTCACCCGCGCTCGAAGCACGTTGCTGTCTGATTTCGGTCGGACTGGGCACGGAACTTGTCGGATGATTGTCAGGTTGGTTGAAATTTCCGGAGGCACAGCCCGCAACCAGGGCGGATGCAAGAACCGGACCGGCCAACCGACTTATCGGTCTAATCATTTTCGCAAACCATTTTCCTACGCCTTCCGCACTAGCGGGCCTGATGCCGGCCGAGGTCTATGAGGATACTCCCTCTCATCGTCCAGCATGGATGGCTTTGGCCGTGCCGCGTTTGGCGGGAAGCTGCTCCACTGGCATCTCCGCCACCCTTTGCCGGAACTTATACTCAACTCATACCCTTATCCTAGCCCCCCCGAAAGCCCCCCCCAAGGGTCCCCGGCGGACGCTAGCAAATGTCTACTGCGTAATGTCGGCTTTCTGCACGTTCCCCGACCCGAGCCGCGCATTCTTTTCGCGCAGTTTGATCAAGAGCCCCGAAATCTTTCCGCCGTCGCCCTTGATCACTGCGGCATATTCCGAACGCTGGCTCAGCACCATGCTCATGCCCTCGACGATGACATCGACGATGCGCCAAGTTTCGTCCCGGCGCAGCAGGCGCCAGTCGATCCGAATCGGATCCCTGGCC
>JAPULJ010000685.1 GCA_027295145.1 Alphaproteobacteria bacterium
GAGGAGTAGGATTTGTTGTAGCTAGACGCTCCCCGGCCAAATCCTTGGTTGTTTGACTGGCCTCCACTTTGGCAAAGCGCGGGATATTGGATCAATATTGCCGGTCAGTGCTTTAATTCGGATCCTTCGATAAAGGCACGCACAAGATAGCTACGCCAATTCGATTGGCACGGGCGCTGATCGGTTGAATGCCGTCAAGCGGGTCAAAAGATCTTGAGATTCGTCGGAACAGACCGGCTCCAAAGGGGGAAGAATATTCAGCCAGGCGTCGTCACCTGATGTCCGCGCCTTGAGCACTTTGAGCGCGGCAACAACTGGAAAGCGTTCGAACGTCAGACGAACCTCGGTCAGTTCCTTTTGAAGGAGTTTGGCATTGGGTGTATTGCGGGCCGCAAACACGGCTGCCGCCAATCCGCATGTCACGTTGGTCGTAGCGGAAATGCAGCCGGCGCCTCCGTGGTCGAGGTTATCCGACAGGAATCGTTCGCTGCCGGAATAGATCGCAAGATTGGGAAATTCGCGGATCAATGTAGCGGTATTAGCCCAGTCTCCCGAGCTGTCTTTTAGTCCGGCAATTGTGCCTGGATAGGCCTTGACGAGGCGAGAGATAAGGCTCGGCTCAATCGGTACTGTCGACATATTCGGGATGTGGTACAGAAAAAGTCGCAGGCGCGGATCACCGACCCGTTCGATGAGCTCGGAGAAGAACGCGAACAAACCATCCTGCGTTGGATCCTTGTAGTAGAAGGGAGGAAGCGTAAGTACGCCGGCAAATCCTTTTTCGGTGGCAAATTTCGAGACGCGGACAGCATCGGCCAACGCGCACGAACCGGTGCCGGGGATCATGCTCTTCCTGGGGAGGTCAGACTCTGAGAGCGCCTCCAGTAACGTCATCCGTTGATCAACGGACATCGAGTTCGCCTCACCCGTCGTTCCCAGAGGGGCAAGACCATCGCATCCGTTTTCGAACAACCAACGACAGTGCCCAATGAAAGCGACAACGTCCGGTTCCAGACGATCCGAGAAAGGCGTGAGTACAGCCGCGTATACACCCTCAGGGGCCAATGAGGCTCCCTCGGCCGCCGCGATCCCGTGCGGGGATTGGCTGAGATCGTTCTCGGTCGATGAATGGGTTTGCTTTGTCATTGTTTACCCTGGTCGCCTATCGATAAGGTGCTGCCGCTGTTCGCCTCTTCACGTGTGATACCGATACCGAGCAACCGGCGTTGAAGACCGTGATCCGCGGCCAGCGTTGCAGCAGCCATCTCCTGGACGATCCGGCCGTTGACCATGACGGCGACACGTTCCGCGACGCTGGCCGCAACACCAAGGTTCTGCTCGATCAGCAAGATCGAGATGTCTCGATCCCCGGCGAGTTGGCGCAGGATTGCCGAGACCTGCTCGACGATTACCGGCGCCAGGCCTTCGGTTGGCTCGTCCATTATCAGGAGCGTCGGATTTGCAACCAGAGCCCGGCCGATTGCCAGCATCTGCTGCTCGCCACCCGAAAGCTGGCCGCCGCCATGGTGCTTGCGTTCGCGCAGACGCTCAAATGTTTCGTAGACCCGCGTGATGGTCCACTCTCCCTTGTTTTTGCTCGCACCGGCCGATAGCAGCAGGTGCTCTTCAACCGTTAGAGACGGCCATACACGGCGGCCCTGGGGCACATAAGCGATACCACGTGCCGCGACGGCGTTGGGGGCCAAGCCAAGTATGGGCGTATTGCCGGCTTTGATTACGCCCGCAGCCGCTGGGATCAAGCCCATGATGGCGTTGCAAAGCGTTGTCTTGCCCATTCCATTGCGGCCGACCACGGCAAGAACACCATGCTCCAGGGTCAAATCGATGCCTTGCAGCGCATGAGCGCGACCGTAATAGACGTGCAAGTCCCGGATAGCCAAGGCCGCTTCAACCATAGCTTTCCCCCAGGTAAATGCGTTGAACATCGGGGTCGCTTTGGATCTCGTCGGGTGTGCCTTCCTTGTAGACGGCGCCTTCGTGCATCACGGTCACGTAGTCGACCACACGCAAGGCAACATCGAGATCGTGCTCGATGATGATGTATGCCACATGTTCGGGCAGCGCCCGCAGCATTTCGACGAGTTCTTCCCTCTCCGCCGGCGAAAGGCCGGCAGCAGGTTCGTCAAACAGGATAAGTCTTGGTGTGCCAGCCAGTGCCATACCGATTTCCAATTGACGCTGTTGGCCGTGCGAAAGATCGGAGACCGGCGTATTCTTCAGATGAGCGAGATGTGAGACGTGCAGGAGTTCATCCGCCTCCATCATCGACGGATCGTCGGCGAACATTCGTATAAAACTAAGCCGCCAGCGCCTCACACCACGAGCGGCCAGACAAAGGTTGTCAAACACAGTGAGGCTCGGAAACAACATCGAATTCTGATAGGTTCGACGCATGCCACGGCGAATCCGCGCGTGCATTGGCAGTCCAGTCAAGTCTTCGCCAAAGAATCTAATGCGGCCGGCGGTGGGCGGTATATCACCCGTTATCGCATTGAACAGCGTCGTTTTGCCCGCACCGTTGGCACCGAGCACAGCCCGCCGCTCGCCCGCACAAACGGTGATCGAAACATCATCGAGCGCCACCAACGCACCGAAAGTGCGGCTCACGCCTTCTATAACAAGGGCGTGAGCCGCATGTGCGCTGGATATGTCTAGCGGCTTGTTGGCCACTTTGGCACGTCCCCGGATACTACTGGCATTTTGGGTTGTTCCGACCCACCGGTCCCAGAGCGAGGAATTTCTTGCGATCCCAGCCGAGAGTTTGGTTCACATTCGGTGTAATTTTGATGAACTGATTGTAGAGATTGCCGTCCTTTCCTAGCGAGACCTCGGTCAGGAAAATATTGGCAATTGCCTGCCTGTTTTCATCGAGCTTGACGATGCCGGTAGGCGTTTTGAGTGACATCGTGGAAAGAGTTTTGCGTAATGCCGCATGGTTGTTCGAAAGATCGCCGCCAACCTTGTCCAGCGCCGTCAATGCCGCGAGCGTATTGACGTAATAACCATGGGCGAGCGCCGAAGGAGACCGGAACCCCTTGGGGTATTCCTTCTTGTAGGCGGCGACAAAAGATCTCCATTCAGGGTTTTTCCACGTATCGGCGATCGGCCCGGCCGATGGCGTGCCAATCAGATACTTCTTGTTCCGACCCTTTGAGCTGAGCACGGTCTGGTCCACCGTTGTCGATCCGGCGATCATCGGTTTCGAGCCGCCGCTTTGCTGGTACAGGCTCAGGAAGTTCAGGGAGTCGGAGCCCGAAAGCGCAACATAAATGGCGTCGATGTCATCCGGAATGGCAGAGATGACCGAAGAAAAATCCTTGTTGCCGGCCGGGATCCAGAACTTGTTTACGACTTTGCCGCCAGCCTTGCAGTATTCGAGCATGAAGCCCAGCACCAGGGTATAGGGGTAGGAATAATCCTCGGCGATCGTAACAACCGTCTTGTAGCCCTTGACCTTATAAGCATAAGTGCCAAGCCCTGCCTGCCATTGTGCGCCATCGGTCGAAAAACGGAAAAAGTTCGGTGCAGGATTGCGTAAAGTGGTGTCCTGAGCGGCGGAAACACCGTTCAGGAATGTGACGCCAGGCTTGGTCTTGGCGTAGTCTTTGATCGCCAGACCCTCGGAGCCGGAAAGCGGACCGATGAGTATGGCAACTCCGTCCTGCTCAACGAGCTTGCGGGCGGCGCGAATGGCAGTATTTGGCCTGCCGTTTGATGACGCGGATATGAGTTTGATCTTCTTGCCACCCGCCTTGTAACCATGTTGCTTGAGCGCAAGCTTGAGACCGCGCATACCGTCCTGGCCAAGGCTCGTGAAAGGGCCCTCCAGGATGGAGATCGAGCCGATCTTGATGGTTTCTTCAGCGCGCGTATGCCCTGGAAAACCTACAAGCCACACTAATGCAGCCGCTGAGACGCCAGTGATGAACCGGCGCCGACTAGATTTAATCATCTTAGGTTACCTCCTAGTTGCTATCTGAATTGGCGACAGGTGCCGCCTCTTCGCTCACTTTTCATTGCCCGCATCTTGTTTTCCAATGCGTTTGTCCACGAAGCGGGCTTTCAGTCGGTCCCATTGACCGAGAACCCCGTCCGGGGAGAAAAGAACGATCACGAGAAATGCCGTCCCGATCACGGTGCTGAATCGCTCGCGATCGATTAGATCGATTGCGAAATTCTGCAAAAGGATGAAGATGACGGCACCGATGAACGGTCCGGCCGGCCGGCGTAACCCGCCCACGACGGCGATTACCAGAATGTCGATAAGCGGCCCGACACTGACTGTGCCGGGGGACACCCGCCCGTTCAGCCAGATCAACTCAACACCACCAATCGCGGCGATTGCTCCGGCGATGGCGTAGGCTGCGACACGATGAAGATTGGTGTGGAAGCCGAGCGCGCTCATCCGCCGCTGATTGTCGCGGATCGCCTGCAGAGACAGACCAAAGGTCGCGCGAGAGAGATAGAGAACCCCGGTGTAAGCGATCGCGGCGACCACGAGGGTCAGGTAATAGAACGGCAGAGAACTCCGCCAGTTTATGCCGAACACCGTAGGTGGCTTGAGCCCGGCGAAGCCGGTGTACCCGTTGAATATCTCGTAATTTTGCTGCGTGAAGTAAAAGAAGGCGACACCGATCGCCAGGGTGATCATGATCGTGTAAATGCCCTCGGTGCGTACCGAGATCAAACCAATCAGCGTCGCGAATATGGTTGCGAGCATGATGCTTGCCGGGATCGTCAGCCACCACGGCCAGCCAAGCCCCAAGCCGTCACTGTTGGTCCCCAAGACGGCCAACATGTAGCCGGCGCAACCGGCAACGGTCAGTTGCGCCAGCGACACCATGCCCCCGTAGCCAGCCAAGAACATTAACGAGAGCGCGATGACCCCGAGAATCAGGGCTCTGGCTCCGACCTCGACCGTCCAGAACCCGTTGGCCACCAGTGGGAATGCGACCAGGAATATTGTCAGCAACACATAGTGTGGTCGGATAGCCAGCCAAGGGCGCATTCGTGCGTCCCGGTCCAGGGCGTGCTCGGAGGTGATAGCCACGGCTACGCCCCCTTGCCCATGATGCCGTGCGGTCGAATAGCGAGCACAGCAACCATGATGAGGAACGTGTAAACAATGCCGTAGGTCGGCGAATAGACGAGGCTGAGTTGCTCGGAAAGACCGATCAGCAGGGCGCCGATCGCTGCTCCCGTGATGCTACCCATGCCGCCAACGATGACAACGACGAGCGAGGCGAGCAGATAACGCAAGTCCTCGCCCGGCGCGATCGACAGCGCGGTTCCGCCAACGACTCCGGCGAAGCCCGCAAGCCCGGCACCGACCGCGAAAGTAACCGCAAAAACCGATTGTACATTGACGCCGGTGGCGGAAAGCATTCCGCGATCGTCGACCCCGGCGCGGATCATCATGCCAATACGGGTTCGATTGAGGAGAAACCAAAGCGCAACCCCGATTGTCACCGCCGTTGCCAGCAATGCCAGACGGTAGGTTGGATAGGCCCTGACCAACGGCATCGGCGTTGCCCCGTAGAGCCAATCGGGCGCCTCAAACTGATAGGTCGTGCCCGTCCACACGGCCTGCATTAGATCGGCAAGTATGATCGACAGGGCGATGGTGACGAGGGTCTGGCGAAGGTCCTGACCCTGCATATGCCGAAAAACCAGGATTTGCAGCACCAGGCCGAAGACCGCCATCGAAACGAAACCAGCTGCTACGCCGGCAAACCAGGAGCCAGTCCATTCCGCCGTGTCGTACCCAACGTACGCGCCAAGAAGGTAGATCGAGCCGTGCGCCAAATTTACGTTGCGCATTAGGCCAAAGACGAGCGTGAAGCCGCTGGCAACGAGAAAATAAAGCGCCGCCAGCGTCAGGCCGTTCAGGCACGTCAGCAGGAATAATTTCATGTCGCGACAACGAGCCTTGGTTGGCTGACCATCATCGTCGCGTCGACAGTGCCCGAGGCGCGTTCACCAGCGTCGGGCGTCCGCAACACGATCAGCCGTCCCTACTGATTTGGCCGACCGTACGCTCGGCGGTCTCTTGAACCTCTACGGTCACCAACCGATCCAACATGATCCTCGTCTCCCTGGTATTTCTTGCTAACTAATCTGTAAGCGGTTGTTTAAAAAAGATTCTTTTCTACCGCGTTTGATCATTCCTTGACTCGCGAGCATTGCCGAATACAGAATGTCCGATCAATATTTCCGATCAGTGCTTTAATTCGAGATTTTCGATAAGGGATGCTATGGAACTTCGACACCTTGAAACGTTCGTCGAAATTGTGCGCCAAGGCAGCTTTTGGCGAGCAGCAGAGACGTTGGGATTAGCCCAATCGACGGTCACCCTGCAGGTTCAACAGCTTGAAAGGGTCATCCATGTGAAGCTGTTCGAGCGACACGGGAAACGCGTCGCCCTCACGGATCTCGGTCGTGGCTTCTGTGATCAGGCGGAGGAAATCCTCAAGCGGACCAATGCACTCAAAACATCGATGCGCGACTTGGCGTCGTCTGAATCGGGGCGTGTGCGAATTGGCGCCATCGAGCCGACCGCCGGCGTGCGATTGCCAAAGATCATTGCGCAATTCTGCAAACAATGGCCCCGCATCGAGCTAACGCTGACTATTGGCAATAGCGGCTCGATCTCGGACAGAATCACGACTGGGGATGTGGATTTCGGGATATGTGCCCTTCCCTCCGTTCGCAATGGTTTGCGGTTCGACCCTCTTTTTACGGAGAGGATGGTCCTATTATTTGCCGAACAACACCCGCTGAACCAACTCCCTCGGATCAACGCGCACGACGTTGTCAAGCACCGCCTTTTATTGCCGGAACGGACCTGTCCCTACCGAAATAAGATCGAGGCTGCATTGCAAGGAGAGACGAAAGTGGATCTCCACATAACGGAGATCGGCAGTCTGGATGCTCTTTGCCGAACAGTGGCGCATGGCATTGGTGTCGGGATCGTCCCGGAGATTTTGGCTGGTTCAGCCTCCGCCGGTACGGTTGGGCGTCAGATCGACGATATTGAGTTCGACATGGTAATCGGCATCGTACAGAAGACGGTGGACGCCAATCCTAATGCCGCGGTGCAGGCTTTGCTGCACATGATCAAATCCGAATTGCGCGAGCCGAATGTCGCAAAAATATCTAAGAAGGAACTACTGGTCACAGCCGCCGAGTAGCTGAGAATAAGGCACCAAGCCAATTCCCGGATCGAGCTGAATATCCCGTTTCGGCGTTTGTAGATGGCTGGATTGCTTCCCGGTCATTCCCCAGTTCCGCTAATTACCGTCTGCCGCAAAGATCAATTCGACGGTCACACCATTCGGATCCTTCAAGAATATCTGGTGTTGCCCTAACTCCGGTACTGTCCGTTCGAGCACTTCTACAGACTGTGCCGCAAATCGTTCGCGAAACTCGTCAATTCCGGTGCAGCGCAAAGCGACATGATCAACGGCTCCTACACCGGATGTTTCTCGCGAACCCATATACTTGGCCAAATTTCCGTCATCGTCCTCGTCGAACAGGTGCAGCACCGGGTGCTCGTTCACGTACAACCAATATCCGGGAAATTTGAACGACGGCCGCGAACCGACGGATAACCCGACGACGTCGACGTAAAAATCTCGCGACTCCTCAAGCTTGCTGGTTCTTACAGTGACGTGATCCAAAGCCAAAATCGTCATCCATTGCCTCAGCTGGTTTGGTGCATACTTCAGGTGCCCACGTGATTTGGTTCAAACACTCTAAAATCGAAAGTTCCAGCCACGCCCCTTAAGCGTTTGGTTGCAGGACCGGCGAAAGTCCCGAATGCTCACCCATTTGTACGGTCTACGTCAATTTCGACGATCAAATCTCTTATTCGAGCGCATCGATAACGTTGTGTAACCGTCCATGAAGTAATATTCAGGTCTTCTGGATGACCTGCCCCAGGATTGGTATCACTCTTTAGTATACATTCGTAGGTCTCTGACGGAGGGGAGGATCCGCCCCTAGGCCTTCGAAGGCGAAGATTGGATCTCGTCCCGTTGAGCGATGATTGTCTGAGGCGCGAACGGGCCGTAGCCGAGCGCGCTGTGTGGTCTGAGAGTGTTGTCGCGGCGCCTCCATTGCTCGATCAGCACCAATCGGATCAACTCCGTTGCCCGATCCTTGAGCGTGCAGAAGATCTTGCCTTCGAGCAGCTCGTCCCGGAGCTTGGGGTTGAAGTTCTCGCTGCAACCGTTCTCCCAAAGGTGAGCCAGGTTCAGTGATTAAAGACTTGGCAGTTTCGAAAATCGGCTGCCGTTAGAATCCTATTGCACCAAGTTGTGTCGGTCGATCTCTGTGAGATTTTTGATCCCCGTGAGCGCCATGCTGACATCGAGCTCATTGCGGATAATGTCGATCGCCTTGGCCACTCCCGCTTCGCCGCCGGCGCCGAGCCCAAAGATGTAAGCGCGGCCGGTGAAGCAGCTACTCGCCCCCAGTGCCAACGCGCGGAACACATCCTGGCCGGTGCGAATGCCGCCGTCGAACATCACTTCGATATCGGAGCCGACCGCGTCGGCAATAATTGGCAGCATAGAGATGGAGGACGCCGCACCATCGAGCTGCCGGCCGCCATGATTGGATACCACGAGGGCCGTGGCGCCAGTCTTGGCTGCAAGCTTGGCGTCCTCGACATCAAGAACGCCTTTGATGATCAACTTGCCGGGCCAGATGTTTTTGATCCACTCAACATCCTTCCAATTCAGCGTGTCATCGAACTGACTTCCCACCCATTGCGCGAGCGATTGAACGCCTCGCATACCCTTTACATGGCCGTCGAGGTTGCCGAAGGTTCTGCGTTTGCCCGAGAGCACGCTGAATACCCAGCCCGGCTTCGTCGCCATGTTGACGAGGTTCTTGATCTTTAGTGCCGGCGGTACTGAAAGGCCATTCTTGATGTCGACGTGGCGCTGTCCAAGAACCTGCAAATCGACGGTGAGCACCAGTGCGCTGCACTTCGCGGCGGCGGCCCGTTCGATCAGAGAGCGCACAAAGCCGCGGTCCTTCATGACATAGAGCTGGAACCAAAACGGCTTGTCCACAGCCGCAGCCACGTCTTCGATAGAGCAGATCGAAAGCGTGCTCATGGTGAATGGGATCCCCGCGGCGTGCGCGGCGCGGCAGGCCAGGATCTCACCATTGCCGTGCTGCAGGCCCGCCATCGCAACCGGCCCCAACGCAAGCGGCAGTGACACAGTCTCGCCGAGCATAGTTGTGGAGGTGTCGCGCGACGAAACATCCACCATCACACGCTGGCGTAGTTTGATCCGTTCGATGTCAGCGCGATTTGCACGCAGCGTTTCCTGCGAGTACGAGCCAGCCTCGGTGTAATCGAAAAAGGCGCGCGGAACCTTGCGCCGGGCAAGGTTCCGCAGATCCTCAATGCAGGTAATGTTCTTCATTTCGCAGTTGGCGCCCCATATTGGCCGATATTTCCCAGATGACCGTAAATCGGCGAAGTTCTTACCCGATTGCTAGTGTACTTCCAAGTCAAAATGCGGCGTCTTGGAAGCCTAGCAAATCCGACGGTGCGTAGGTGAATGCCGAGTATCGCCAGGAGCTTTCACACAGAATCGATCTGACGCCTAAGGTACCCGGCGCATATCGCAAGGTGTAATTGAGAAGTGATGGCCTCGTATTCTGTTGGTTGCGCTCGGCCTCGCGCTCTTTTTCTACAAGGTAACCGGCAGCAAGTGGCTGTTTGCGCTTGTGTTGGTCGCGTTCATCGTGACCCGTGGGAGCATAGCGTTCGTCGGGGAATTATCTCAACCATCTGGGATCACGGCCATTGGCCACTTAGGCGAGTAAACTGACACTCAGGTTCTTGTTTGCGTATTGGCGCAATCCTTGAATTTCCTCACCGGCTCTCCTCATAATGCGACCCGTCTGCGCCGCAATTCGAAGGTACCCGTGCCGTGATCAGGAGACCGCCTCGCGAGATGTCCATTTTCAGCATGTCGGCGCTCGACATCTTTGCGTCTGCAATGGGCACATTCATTCTGATCGCGGTGGTCCTGTTTCCCTACTACCTGCGTAAGGACTCGCCGGTGCGTGAGATTATGAAGCAGGTCGGCCAGATCAAGGCGATTAAAAAGCAAATCAAATCCGCCGAAGGCCAAGCTCGCGCCGCCCGCGCGGCGGCCGCCAAAGCCCGCGCCGAGACCGCCAAAGCGAAGAAGGAAACCGCCCTGGCGAAAGGTCCGATGCGCCTGCCCAAGGGTGGCAAGGATCCGAAATCTCTCAAATTCGCGCTCGGCTGCTGGAAAACCGACCCCTTCCGCCACGGCCCGCGCTACAAGCCGGGAGTCTCGCAATATTGCTTCGACAAAATGGGCAAGGGCAACATGCTGTACTCGCGCGCGGGCGAGCGCATGGTCTGTGCCGCCTATGCCAGCATCCGCCGCGAGGGTTCGGTCATCTATATCGATGACCGCAATTCACGCTGCAATATCGACCAGAAAGACAAAGGCCCGTGGCGCGCCGACCACCTGGTCTGCCGGCCCGACGCAAACCGGATCATCTTCTGCGAAGGCCGCACCAGCACGGGGTCGCGCTGGCGGGTCCGCTTGAACCGGCTATAAGCAAAGGCGCATGCGGAAGATAGATCGTACGCTCAACGTCTTCTCGGTTTCCGCGCTCGATCTGTTTGCCTCGGCGATGGGAACCTTCATCCTGATCGCCATCATACTCTTTCCCTACTACCTGAAAACCGAGACAGCGACCGCGCAGCTCAAGCAAAATGCGGCCGAGATCGAAAATATCAAAAAACGCGCCGCACAGGCCAGGGCAGCCGTTGAAAAGGCCAAGCGGGAAGCGGCCACCGCCAAGGCCGAAGCCAGGAAAGCCAAGGAGGAAGCAGCGAAAGCGAAGAAACGCGCCGGCGGCGTCATGCAGGCTCCCAAGCCCGGGGCCCCCAAAACGCTGAAATTCGCTGCCGGCTGCTGGCGCACCGACCCCTTCAAGCACAGCCCAACCCATGTGCCGGGGATCTCGCAGTATTGTTTCGATAAAAATGGCAACGGAAACATGATTTTTTACCGCGACAAGCAACGCGAGACCTGCGGCGCCTTCGCCACCATCCGCCGCGATGGGGACGTCCTGCGGATTGACGATTCGGATTCGCGTTGTGTGCGAGCCGGCAAGGATGCCGGCGCCTGGTATGCCGACCATCTGGTTTGCCGCACGGATGCTGGCGGCGTCGTCATTTGCCAAGGCGAATCGAAAATCGGTGCCAAAGTCGATCGCTGGCGCGTTCGCCTTCATCGACAATAAGACCCTGGCAGCTATGGCATGGGGAGCTTGACAACCAGCCCCCAGGTTAGAGAGCGTTATCCGAGCGCTGGAATATTATGAGGAAAGACTCCGTATGAGTGAGCTTTACCAACTGACCGCGACGGAAGTCGTGGCGCTGATGCGCCGTGGAGAGATCGATTCAATTGAGTTGGTGGAAGCGTCTATCAGGCGCATTGAGGCAGTTGACGCAGAGATCAACGCTCTTCCGATCCACTGCTTTGACCGGGCTCGAGCTCAGGCTAGGGAATTGAGTGCCGCGGTTCACGCCGATAACGCTCGTTCACTCCTCGGACTGCCCATTGCCGTGAAGGATTACAACGATGTCGGTGGCATTCGCACCACCTATGGCTCGCCGATCTACGCGGACAATGTTGCAAACACTTCGGATGCAACAGTGGCCAGGCTCGAGCGCAACGGCGCTATCCCGATTGCAAAGTCGAACGTGCCTGAATGGGCGGGGGGGCACACCTTCAATCCCATCTTCGGAATTACACGCAACCCGTGGGATACGCGTCTAAGTGCCGGTGGCTCGTCCGGGGGATCGGCGGCAGCTGTTGCAAGCGGATCGGTCTGGCTTGCAACCGGCAACGATCTCGGTGGCAGTCTGCGTACGCCCGCCAGCTTCAACGGAATTGTCGGTCTTCGGCCGGGACCCGGCCGGGTTCCCAGAGGGGCAAGGCTGCCAGCCTTCGATGTCTTGTGGGTTGAGGGCCCCATGGCTCGGTGCGTGAGTGATGTGGCCCTCATGTTGGATGCCGGGGCCGGCCACGCCATCGACGATCCATTGTCCTTCGACGATCATGGGGACTCGTTCCTGGGAGCACTGCAAGGCGATGAGCTGCCGAAGCGAGTGGCCTTCAGCGCGGATCTCGCCATTGTTCCGATGGCCCGGGAGATTGCAGATATCTGCAAAAGTGCGGCCGAACGGGTCAGAGACCTCGGAGCGGAAATCACCGACCAGATTCCCGACTTCACTGGCGCGCTTGACGGCTTTCGGGCACTTAGGGCCGCTCTTTTCGCGACGATGATGGGCCCAATCCTGGCTGATCATCGCAACCAGATATCCCCGGATATCGTCGAAAATATCGAACGGGGCCTAAATATTACGCCGAACGAAGTGTTCGAAGCCGAACGGATACGCTCGCAGCTCTATCACCGCATGGTTACGTTCTTTCAGAGCCACGACCTTTTGATATGCCCGGCGGCATCAGTTCCGCCATTTCCGGTCGAGCAGCGTTACGTTGAGGAGATCGACGGTCGACCCTGCGAAACCTACATCGACTGGTTTTCGATTACGTTCGCATTGACCATGACCTCATGTCCGGTTGTGAGCCTGCCTTGCGGGTTCACTGCTGAGGGGCTGCCGGTGGGAATACAAATCGTCGGCAAGCCGAGGGGAGAGGCGATGTTGCTCAGGGTAGCCCACCGGCTTGAAAAAATTTATGGTGTCGCAGAGCAGTTACCGATCGATCCACGCACACCGGCTTAGTGGTTTGATATTTTGAACCGATCCAGGTTTGATGAATCAAGCTTGCCGCAAATCGAATAAATAACCTTACAGCGGGACGTGTCCGTAATTGTAGTGGGTCGTGGACTGACGCAGTGGACACGCCCCGGCAACCCGGTGTGCGATTCTGCATCGTCATCTGATTGTCTGCCAATGTCTCCTTCGGCCTATTGGCAGAAATTGGGCCGTGCGTCTGTGAGCTTCCGCTGTTGGCCGATCCGGCAAGAACCCGGAACGCGAAAACGCGGACCCTCGGCCTCGGGCAAGCATCCCCGGCTAGGGAAATTTCCGCCCGGCTCAAGGTGGGACGCGGAGATCCCTACTAAGAAGGCTCTCCAAACGTGCAATCCGGGGTAAGACCAGAGCCCGGACGCCTGATTTGTCAACGCGCGTAGTGCAGTGGCAGCGCCGTCGTGTACTTGATTTTCTCCATCGAGAAACTCGAGGTCACATCGGACAAGTCGGCCGCCTGGATAAGCCGCTTGTAGACCGCATCATAGCCTTCGATGTCCGGCACGACGACCCGGAGCAAATAGTCGATGTCACCGCTCATGCGATAGAACTCGACGACTTCCTCTATACCGGCAACCGCGCGAGCGAACTGCTCCAACCATTCGTAATTGTGCTGGTTGGTCTTGAGACCGACGAAGACGGTAGTCCCGACATTGAGTTTTTCGGCATCGAGCAGCGCGACCCGGCACCGGATCACTCCTTCATTCTCCAACTTTTGAATGCGCCGCCAACACGGGGTCGGCGACAGGCCGACGCGCGCCGCGATCTCAGCCAGCGACAGGGTCGCGTCTTCCTGGAGGCACCGAAGAATTTTACGATCAACGTCATCCATAGACAAACTTCCTATTAAATTAGAAATTTATGGAAACTATTTCTATAAAATAGACAATACACGCGATACTTTGCAAGCATTTTTTTGTCCGTCCGCGCTAGTATCGATGCATGGATAGTGGGTTTTGACAGGAGTTTCATTGAGATGTTGAAGCGAGCATTCACGCACCATCCCGCCTCGGTCAACGAGACCTATGGGCAGCATCTCTGCGTTGCGAGTTGGTTCGGCACCAAGATGGTGGGCGCGGGTTTAGCTTGCCTGGTCCACGCGATATTTCCTTTCCTGTTTGTCAACACGGGCAGCGCGACGATCAACCGATTGCACTTCCATATGACGAACCGCTCCGGGCCGCTCACTGCGCCGCCGGTGGGCGCGCCGCCGGTGAGCGCGAACACCGCCCCGTCGCCGATAGCCGATCCAAGCGCGCACCAAGGATAGTCCAGACCACCAACCGGGGTTTCACGACGTAGACCAGAATAAGCGCCGTGCTCAGCGAACCGCGCCCGTTTCAGGCTTGTTTAAGCGGGCGACGCGCAACTACTTGCAGGTGTACGACTGATTAAAGCCTGTGTTTCTGGGGCTGATCACCTTGCGCGCGAACGATACGGTCTTGCGGCCAGGACCGTAGAGCGGCCCT
>JAPULJ010000686.1 GCA_027295145.1 Alphaproteobacteria bacterium
CCGGTCTCCAAGCAAATCGGCGCCGGGCGCGAGGTCTTCGCCCTGGCGGTCGCCTTGCAGAACCTCGTCTGGGGCATCGCCCAGCCTTTCGCCGGGATGCTCGCCGACCGCTACGGCAGCGGCCGCGTTATCGCCCTCGGCTCGGCGCTCTATGCCGGCGGGCTGGCGTTGGCCGCGGTAAGCAGCGATCCGGCCGGGCTTTATCTCAGCCTCGGTCTTCTGGTCGGATTGGGATTGAGCGGAACAACATTCGCTATCGTCCTCGGCGCGATCGGGCGGCTCTATCCGCCCGAGAAGCGCAGCGTGGCGCTCGGTATCGGCACGGGGCTCGGCTCGATCGGCCTATTCGTGGTGGTGCCGGCGGCCCAGGGTCTACTCGGCACGTTCGGATGGGTAACGACGTTTCTTGCCCTGGCCCTGATGTCGGCCCTCGGTATCCTGCTGGCGCCGGGCCTGGCGGGCCGCCCGCATACGCCAATCGAAGCCGATAACCAGTCGCTTCGCGAAGCGCTCCGTGAAGCTCGCCAGCACGGCGGATATTGGCTGCTGACGATCGGCTTCTTCGCCTGCGGTTTTCAGCTCGCCTTCATCGCCACCCACCTACCGGCTTATCTGGGCGACCGCGCGATGGCGCCGTGGGTCGCCGGCGCGGCGCTGTCGGCGATCGGTCTCTTCAATATCGCAGGCTCGTATATTTGCGGCGTCATCGGCGCGCGGGCCAGCAAATCGCGCAGCCTCGCCATACTCTATGTATTGCGTTCAGTAGTGATCGCGGGATTTCTCGTCCTACCGATTACGCCGGTCTCGGCTCTGGTTTTTGCTGGTTTGATGGGGCTCTTGTGGGTCGGCACGGTGCCGCTCACCAGCGGCCTCGTCGCCCAGATATTCGGCACCCGCTATATGGCGACGCTCTTCGGCATCGTCTTCTTTGCCCACCAGCTCGGCGGGTTCCTCGGCGCTTGGCTCGGCGGCCTCGTCTTCGAGGCTTGGGATTCCTACCTGCCGATCTGGATCGCTTCTATCGTCCTCGGCCTGATCGCTGCTGGTCTGCACTGGCCGATTACCGAGCGGCCGGTAGCCCGGCTCGGCGCGGTGCAGGCCGATTGACGCAAGAGATCAGCTTCCGCTTTTGGTATAAGTAATGTCCTCGAAATAGCCGTTGGCGCCGCAATAGGTGCGGCATGCCCGGTTGGATTTGGTGCGAGCTGTGCGGCCCTCGAAGGTGAGGTTTACTTGGCATTTCGGTTCATCCGAATCGCACCAGACCAAGGTTGCGCCCTGGCGCCGCGTCTGGCCGGTGCTGAGCATGCAGATATGTGCGCTCCGGCCGCTGACAGAGCTGATCTCGACCCAAGCCGGATCCTTCGGCAATTCGACGACGGTGATGATGCCGGAGAAGTTGGTCATGCGCTTACTGTAGATGCCGGCAACCGAGCCGAGACCCCGCGCGGCGGGGCCGAGCCCGGTACGCCTCATCTGCCGGTCCAGCTGGCGTAAGCGCCTGTCGTAGAGCGTATTGAGGCAGCCCGCCCGCGCGATATCGCGAAACTTGCCGCAGGCGCCGTCGCGCGCTTTCAGCCATGTGCGCTGATCGCGGCGTAGAGCTTCGCGTGCGCGGTTCGTCAAACTATCCACCAGCCCGGAACAGAGTTTGCCCAAGGCACCGTCTCGAAAGCTGGTGAAAGCGTCGTCGCAAATTGTTTTTTCGACCGGCGTTGCCGCCTTCTTGCAATCGAAGCTCGGGATGGGCTCGTCCGCCTGCGCCGGGCTGTTGGCCAATCCGAGCACGACTAACAGTACCATAATGACGGGGACTGCGGCCGATCTCGGCTCTTTCATAGAGGCTCTCCGAACAATGATGGCTGTGTGCCACGCCAGCGATTCTAACCGCTGGCCTCCGAACACGTTAGTGAGATCTTTGGAACTTCGAGTTGGTCTGGCCGATGAATGCCGGCTGAACGGTGGGCTCAGGGCCGGTTCAGGGACAATCGCTGATACTCCGCGGGACTTCGACGAATGCCGCATCCGGCGGCTCCAGTCGATAAGCCCCGAGGAGGTATTGAGCGATGGCTATGAATCTAGTGATCCTGGCGATTGTGCTGGCAAGCTTCGCTCTTGGATTTCGTATCGCCGATATTCGGGCCGAGGTGCTGGATCGGGTTCAGCGCCGCAAGCTGGCCGAAATCGGGCACTCGCCGACAACCGCAAGCCGGGCCATGAGGGTCTTGCCCGCGCGCCGGAAACCCACGCCGGCCCCGCGAGCGGTAGCACGTCGCCCAGTGGCAAGAGCGACGGTTTCCGCCGCTTTTGCATCCAATTCTTGAGTACACTGGCGTAACGCAAAGGCGCCTAAAGCCTACCTTCCCTCGCCACGTTCCATGTCTCTTTCACCGGGGCACCGCAAAGCTGCCTAGCCGCGCTGCCCGGGTCGCGATCGATGGCAGATCATTTACAGATATTAAACACAAACATGCGATTGGTAACGGATAGCGACTGTAACCGCTGGTTAAAAGGAGTAGTCGACCCGACCACGCGGTTGAAACCGAACGGTTTACGGAACCAAAAAATCATTACGACAAATGCGGTTAGCGGGGAAAGGATCGAAAATTGGAGGCAGTCCTGGAGGGACTGCATGAAATCGAGGGGATCCGTTGAAGGCCGGTAAAAGCGGCGGTAACGGGAGCCTTAATGGGAGTGGGAGAGCGAAGCGAGACATCGAGGGGCACCGTTTGCATTCGGTCCGCAGCGCTCAATAACGGGACGCCATAGTCATGGATGATTTGCTACCAGAATTTCTCATCGAAGCGTCGGAAAACCTTGCGGTGATCGACGTCGAACTGGTCCGCTTCGAGCAGGACCCGAACGACTCTGCGATCCTGCAGGACATCTTCCGACTGGTCCACACCATCAAGGGGACTAGCGGGTTCCTCGGCCTTCCGCGACTGGAAAGCGTCGCCCATGCCGGGGAAGACGTGCTCGGCAAGTTTCGCGACGGCGATCTCGAGGTTACGCCGGCTGCGGTGACCTTAATCCTCAGGGCCATCGACACGATCAAGGAAATTCTGGCGGGACTCGAGGAGCACAGCGCGGAGCCTGAGGGCGACGACAGCGAGCTCATCGCCGCGCTCGGCACCCTGGCCGAAGGAGAAGCCACGCCCGAAGCGCCGGCAATTGCCGCACCCGCTGCTTCCGAATCGCCTGCTGCCGAAGCGGTTACGGACGGTAGCCCGCCGGTGGTATCCGCTGAGGGATTCCCCGTTGCAACGGAATTGCTGGAAGAATTCGAAGCCGCGACCGCCAACGAGGCACCGCCGGGAGGCAACGTCCCGGTGGCCGAAAGTGCCGGACCGCAGGTCTCCGAAGAAGGCTTCCCGGTGGCATCCGAACTGCTCGAAGAGTTCGAGGCCGCAACCGCCGGCGAGGCGCCCGCCGCTGGCGCTCCCGCCGCAGCCGAAGCACCGGCGCCAGCCTCAACCGAAGACCTCGCAGCCAGTGAAGCAGCGGGCCCCAAAGAACCGTCAATCGCCTCCCAGTCGATCCGCGTCGCGGTTCCCGTTCTGGAGAACCTGATGACGCTGGTTGGCGAGCTGGTTCTGACCCGCAACCAACTCCTGCAGATGGTCCGTGGTCGCGAAGATAGCGAGTTTGAGTTTCCGCTTCAGCGCCTCAGTCACATCACCACCGATCTTCAAGAAGGGGTGATGAAGACGCGCATGCAGCCGATCAAGAACGCTTGGGCCAAGCTGCCCCGTATCGTGCGTGATCTGGCGATGGACTCGAAAAAGAAGATCGACTTGCAGATGGTTGGCGGCGACACCGAGCTCGACCGCCAAGTGCTTGACCTTATCAAAGACCCCTTGATGCATATGGTCCGGAACTCCGCCGACCATGGCCTTGAAAATTCCGAAGACCGCCTTGCCGCCGGCAAGCCGGAAACCGGGACGATAACACTGCATGCCTATCACGAGGGCGGCCATATCATTATCGGGATCGAGGATGACGGCCGCGGCCTGAATATCGACAGGATCAAAGACAAGATCCTCAACAGTGGTCTGGCCAGCGAATCGGAGCTCGCCGAGATGACGGATCAGCAGATCCATCAGTTCATCTTCAAGGCCGGCTTCTCAACGGCGGAGAAAGTCACCAACGTTTCCGGCCGTGGCGTTGGCATGGATGTCGTGCGCAGCAACATCGAGAAGATCGGCGGCAATATCGAGCTCAAATCGGTTACCGGCGAGGGCTCGAAGTTCACCATCAAGATACCGCTCACCCTTGCCATCGTCTCCGCGTTGATCGTCGACGCCGGCGGTGAGCGCTTCGCCATCCCGCAGATCAGCGTGCTCGAACTCGTCCGGGTAACGGCCAATTCCGACCTCAAACTTGAGACCATCAACGATACGCCTGTCTTGCGCTTGCGTGACAGTCTGTTGCCTTTGATCGATCTCAAGAAACTGCAGCAGCCCGATCAGGAGGACGGCGAGCCGGCCGAATCGAATGCCTCAGAGGCGGTCGAAACCGGCTCCGATGAGGCCGACGCGGGCGCCAAAATGGTCGCTGAAGGCGAACGCCTGATCGTCGTCAGTCAGGTCGGCTCCTTCACCTTCGGTATCATCGTCGACCGGGTCTATGACATCGAGGAAATCGTCGTCAAGCCGGTGGCACCGATCCTGCGGAAACTGGCGGTTTATTCGGGAAATACGATCCTCGGCGACGGCAGCGTAATTATGATCCTTGATCCTAATGGGATCGCCGCTACCGTCGGCGCCATTGATACGTCGCGGGATGCTGGCGAGGACAAGAACAAGGACAAAGACATCACTGCCGGCGAACGCTCGTCGTTGCTGGTCTTCCGCGGCGGCGGCGGCGAACTTCGAGCGGTGCCGCTCGCGCTGGTCTCGCGGCTCGAGGCCCTCGACGCTAGCCAGATCGAATACCT
This sequence comes from Alphaproteobacteria bacterium, assembly GCA_027295145.1. Taxonomy (GTDB): domain Bacteria; phylum Pseudomonadota; class Alphaproteobacteria; order JAPULJ01; family JAPULJ01; genus JAPULJ01. The sequence continues at coordinate 4,937 of JAPULJ010000686.1, forward strand.
GCACGGCAAGCCGATGGTCCAGTACCGTGAATGTTTGATGCCTCTCATTGCCTTGGAGAATTCGGAAATCAAAACCGAAGGTCAGCAGAGTGTACTGGTCTTCCAGGACGGCAGTCGTGCCGCCGGTCTGGCGGTCGAGGAGATCGTCGATATCGTTGAGGAAGAGCTCAAGGTGGAGATCCATGCCGATCATCCTGGGCTTGTCGGCACCGCGGTCATCGACGGGCGCGCCACCGATATCATCGATACCGGTTACTATCTGACCCAAGCCTATCCCGACTGGTTCAAGGCGACGAACGCTCTCACAAACACCGGAAACGAGCGCCGAAGGATGCTGTTGGTCGATGATAGCCCATTCTTCCGCAACCTGATGGCACCACTCTTCTCGGTGGCCGGTTACGACGTCACCTCGGTCGAGAGCGTCGAAGATGCTCTCAGCCTGCGTGAAAGCGGCGTCAAATTCGACGTCATCATCAGCGATATCGAAATGCCGGGCCAAAACGGCTTTGAGTTCGCCCAGAATGTGCGCAGTGACGACCGCTGGCGCGAGGTTCCAATGGTCGCGCTGACAGCCCACGCGAGCGATGCCGACAAGGATAAAGGCCGCGAAGTCGGATTTAACGGCCACGTCGCCAAGTTCGATCGCGACATTCTGCTCGAAACTATCAATGAAACTCTCAATCAAAATCTCAGTGCCATATCGGAGAATGCGGCATGAGCAACACGACACCAACAGCAGACGCATCAAGCGGGAATACCAGACAGTTCGTCACCTTGACCGTCAAGGGGCAGCTGTTCGGCATCCCGGTGCTGTCCGTGCAGGACGTGCTGGCCAAACAAACGATTGCCAATGTTCCGCTGGCGCACCCGGTTGTCGCTGGGTTGATCAATCTGCGCGGCCGTATTGTCACCGCGATCGACCTGCGGCGGCGGATGGGCCTCGAGGACCGGCCCGATGGCGCCGATTCTATGAACGTTGTCGTGGAACACGGCAAAGAGCTCTACAGCTTGATCATCGATACCATTGGCGACGTTCTCACTGTTCCCGCTGACAAGTTCGAGCGCAACCTGGCGACGCTGGATCCACTGTGGCGCAGCTTTTCCGACGGGATTTACCGCCTCGATCAAGGTCTATTGGTCGTTCTCGATATTGGACGTTTGCTCGATTTTTCCGATGCCGAAGCAGCGTGATGGTGAGGGTATTTCAACTTGAAAGCAATATACCAAAGGATAGCTCGTAATGCCGGGATCCTGCGGCAAAGGAGCAGCATATGGCTGTCGATCTAACAAAACCAATACTAGTGGTGGACGATTACGTGACGATGTTGCGAATTCTTCGCAACTTTCTGCGTCAATTGAACTTCACAAATATTTATGAAGCCTCCGATGGCGCGCAGGCGCTGGCGGAGCTTCGTTCGGGCCCGGACTTCGGTCTCATCGTTTCGGACTGGAACATGGAGCCAATGACCGGGATCGAGTTGTTGCGCGAGGTTCGAGCGGACGAGAAGCTCAAGCACATCCCGTTCGTTATGGTCACCGCCGAGAGCAAAACCGAAAACGTGATTGTTGCCAAGAAGGCGGGCGTTTCGAACTACATCGTCAAACCGTTCAACGCCGAGACCTTGAAGGGCAAGCTGACCACAGTCCTAGGCGAGTTCTAGGAGGCAAGCCGTGGCCACCACCGCGCAACCGTCGGAGGTCGCGAGCCTTCTGCACGATCTCAGGCAGAAGGATAGCGAGAGCATTCGTGTGGAGGATATCAGCGCCGTCGTCGAGGGGATCATGCAGACCCTGCGCAATGGCCTCTCCGATGCCGATCGCAAAGTCTTCGTCGCGCTCGAAAGTCTGTCGACCTTCATCGCCGAGACCAAGCGCGATATCGCCGCATTACGGCCCGACGAGGTCAAGGACGAATTAATTCCCACCGCGAGCGACGAGCTCGACGCTATCGTCGCCGCCACCGCCGAGGCGACTCACAGTATCATGGACTCCGCCGAGGCGATCGAAAGTGTCGCCGCCAGCGTCGATAAGAAAGCGGCGGCGATCCTGACCGATGAGGCAACCCGGATATTCGAAGCCTGCGGCTTCCAGGACATCACCGGCCAGCGGATCACCAAGGTCGTCAACGCGCTGAAGGATATCGATAAACGGGTCGATTCCCTGATCAACGCTTTCGGCGACGAGATCGCTGCGGTCAAAGCCGAAGAGCAGGCAAAACTCGAGAAATCCGATACGGCGGGCGTGGATATCAGCGACGAAGCATTGCTTGAGGGCCCGCAGATGGAGGGAGCAGGGACATCCCAGGACGATATCGACAAAATGTTCGACTGACGCCCGGAGGAACAGGTGGTGCGGTCTCCCTTCAAGGGGCCGCGGAACTGAAATGAAAGCGGAAGGCCGACATGAAAACATGCCTTATTGTTGATGATTCGAAGGTTATCCGGATCGTCGCACGCAGGATCTTGCAAGAGCTCAATTTCGAAATAGCCGAAGCCGAGGACGGCAGCGATGCCCTGCAGGCGGTTCAGCGGCAGATGCCCGATGTCATCCTGCTCGACTGGAACATGCCTGTGATGAACGGCATCGACTTCCTGCGCGCGTTGCGTCAACTGCCCGGCGGCGACGCGCCGCGGGTGTTGTTCTGCACCACCGAAAACGACATGGATCACATCCGCATGGCGATGGAGGAGGGTGCCAACGAATACATCATGAAACCGTTCGACAGCGAGATCATGGTTGCCAAGCTATCGCAGGTCGGACTTCTGTAATACCGGACCGGATCGGACTACGAGCATGATGATAAACCCACAAAACCGACCAATCGCGCCGGCCGATGATGGCAAGATCAGGGTCATGGTGGTCGACGATTCTGTAGTCGTGCGCGGATTGATTGTGCGCACCTTGGAAAGCGACCCCAGCATCAAGATCGCCGGCTCGGTTGGCAATGGGCAGCTCGCCGTGGAGCGGCTGATGCGCCACCCGGCCGATGTTGTAGTGCTCGATATCGAAATGCCGGTCATGGACGGTTTGACCGCCCTGCCCAAGCTGCTGGAGGTCGACCGCAAGCTGAGGGTTCTGATGGCCTCCACGCTGACCCTTCGCAACGCCGAGATCAGCATGAAGGCATTGCAGCTTGGCGCCGCAGACTACATCCCCAAACCGACCGCGGTGCGCGAGATCAGCGGTGGCGACGAGTTCAAGCGGAGCTTGCTTGAAAAAGTACTGAACCTCGGTCAGGCGCGTCTCAGTCAAGAGAGACGCGCGCCGGCGTTGTCAGCTGCGGCGCCGAACGTGCCGTCCCTGATCAGCGGACCGATTGCCCTGCGGCGTCCAGGCACAATCATCCCCGACATCCTCGCCGTCGGCAGTTCGACCGGCGGCCCGCCGGCCCTGCTTAAATTGTTCGCCGCGCTGAAAAACAAGATCAAGCTGCCAGTGCTGCTGACCCAGCACATGCCGCCGACCTTCACCAAGATTCTCGCCCAGCACATTATGAAGACCACCAATTGGTCGGCCGGTGAGGCAGAGGACGGCATGGCGATCGAACCAGGTCACGTTTATGTCGCGCCGGGCGACTACCACATGTGCGTCGAGCAGTCGGCAAGCGGCAATGTTTTGCGCATCAACCAGGCGGCGCCAGAGAACTTCTGCCGCCCCTCTGTCGACGTCATGCTGCGTAGCGTCGCCAAAGTGTACGGCGCAAAATCCCTGGTCGTCATCCTCACCGGGATGGGCAGCGACGGGCTGGCGGGCGCCCGTCCGATCATCGAAGCTGGTGGA
>JAPULJ010000687.1 GCA_027295145.1 Alphaproteobacteria bacterium
CCCTGCGACAATTGAGTCATGGTTAGTTCGCACGACCTGCCCGCGACGGGGCCCGTATTCAAGAAGTGCAAGGCAGACATAGTCGAGACGCACCCGCGAGAAGGTCCGTGCAGGCTGAATGGGAGTCGGTATTGGACGATCCGAGACAAGGAGCACGCCGGTCGCCCGGCCGCACTTGAAGCCCGGTCCGGCGTTCGTTATCTTGCGGAGTTCACTTGCGGGCGTGTACCCAAGTGGCCAAAGGGGACGGGCTGTAAACCCGTTGGCATCGCCTTCCCAGGTTCGAATCCTGGCGCGCCCAATCGAAAGCACCGTCGCAGCGCCGGTCCCCGAGGGCCGTGGAACCGAACGACTTCATGCGGATCAACCTTCCCAACCAGATCACGCTCGCCCGCCTCGTTATTGCGGTTGTGTTTTGCGTGCTCCTGGCCCGGTACGACTGCGGCCGAGGGGACGAGCACCTTTGGATGCTCGACTGGGCCTTCGGGCTTTTCCTGATCGGGGCCCTCTCCGACATCCTCGACGGCTACCTCGCCCGGCGAAACAACCAGGTCACGCCGCTCGGCCGGGTGCTGGACCCGTTCGTGGACAAAATACTCGTGGGGGGTGGATTCGTGCTGTTTCTCGATACGGGATTCATCGATGCCGCTGGGCAAAACATCACCGGCGTGGCCGCCTGGATGGTGGTGGTTATCGTGTCTCGGGAGTTGTTGGTCAGCGGGCTTCGCGGATTCAGCGAGGCGAGCGGCAAGGCATACGGGGCCAATTTTTGGGGCAAGAGCAAGATGGTCGTTCAGTCCATCACGATTTGCTGGGTGATCGTAAGCATCGGTCGCGGCCGTGAAGTTGATTTTTGGGTGAGCCTGCGTCCGATCATGCTTTGGATCACGATCGTGATTACGGTGCTGAGCGTTGTTGCATACCTGCCCGCTTCGCGCGACGCCCTCGCGGAGCAATCGCGTGAGTGAAACCCTTCAGGCGTTTGTCCTCGGCGTCATCGAGGGTCTCACCGAATTTCTGCCGATTTCCAGCACGGGCCACATGGTGATCGCCATGCCGCTCTTGGGTGTCGATGCGGACGCCCCGCCCTGGCCGGTCTTTCTCTATTTCATTCAGATCGGCGCGATCGTCGCCGTGATGTGGCACTTCCGGCGATCGATTTGGCGACAATTGAAGGCTCGGCCGAGTGCCGGCCTGCGTTCGCACCTGTTGGTCAAGTTGGCGGTCGCGATGATACCCGGCGCAATCGTGGGACTGACGCTCGACGATTTCATGGAGGCCCACCTCGAAGATCCGCTGCCGGTCGCCATCGCGCTGGCGGCCGGGGCCGGCGTCATGGTCCTGGTCGAGCGCCTCGCGGGCCGGCGTCCGCCGATGCGAATCGACGACGTCGGTCTGAGTCAGGCATTGTGGGTTGGACTGGCCCAGTGCATCGCGGTGATTCCGGGCGCCAGCCGGGCCATGGTCACCATCATGGGCGGGATCGCTTGTGGATTGCCGGCGGCGATCGCGGCGGAATTCTCGTTCTACTTGGCGATTCCCACGCTGTGTGGGGCGGGCGCGCTGCGGATCTTCAAGCACCGCGCGGACATCACGGTCGAATCGGCCGGCCTGCTCGGCATTGGGTTTCTCGTGTCATTCGTGGTGGCGCTCGCGGTCGTGAGCATCTTTATGCGCTACATCCAAACTCGTCCGCTTTGGCCGTTTGCCATTTATCGCGTGTTGCTGGGCGCGGCGGTGTTGGCGTGGATTTGGGGCGGCAGGTAAGGCTCAAAAAAATCCGGCATGCGAGATATTTCACACTTGGCAATTTTTCTTGATTGGCAGGCCGGGGTCGAATAAGGTGGAATGGTCAGCGTGACCCGCGTCCGGCAGGCGCGGAACCAGCCTTTGGGATCCCCTACCCTTGACGGACGGCAAGACCAAGTCACTCGAGGCCCTCGCCGAGGAGATCTTCGAACTAACGACGCTCAGTTGGCGTGCGAGATCGAGCCAACGTGACAAGAGCGGCGTCGACCTGAGCGAATCCGAATTCCTTTCGCTCGATCTCCTTGCCAAGTCCGAGCCTCGCACCGTCGGCGAAATTCAACGCGGTATCGGTATTCTGCCGGCCCAGATGTCGCGCGTGGTCCGGGCGCTCGAGAGCAAATTCGGTCGGCCCTTGATCCAATGCGCGATCAACCCGGACGACAAACGCAGGATTGACGTCCGTCTGACCGAAGCGGGGCGACGGGCACACCAGTCTTTTCGGTCTTCTCGCCTCAGCGCCAGCGTCGCCATTCTCGGCGGGCTGCGAGAAAACGACCGGAGCGAGTTCATGCGGCTCCTGCGGCTGATACGTGATTCGCTCGCTAAGCAATTACCCTAGCAGCACTTACGTTTCAGGTCAGAAATCAGTTTCCTTTTGCTAACTATTTGCTGTTCGGTAGTGTCTAACGAATACATCTGGACGGTCGGTCCGTCCGATGACGCGTCAGATCTACGCGGCCACTCAAACAAGAGGAGGATTTCATATGGCACGCCCCCGAACCAAGGTTGCTTTGGCGTTGGCGGTCGCCGCATTGGCTTTTGGAGGATTGGCGACCCAATCCGCCGAGGCCCATGGCCGCGGCGGCCGTAGCTCCTATTCGCGAAGCTATCGGGGAGGCTTCGGTCGGAGCGGAGGTTGCCGGAGCTTCAGATCGTCTCGGCGGTACCATTAGTATGATCGGGGCCACCGGGACCGCTCATTTGGACGGGGTCGGAGCGGCTTCAGCTTCTCGTTCGGATACGATAGTGGCCGACGAGGCCACCATCGCTCTCACCATCGCTCTCATCGCCGATCGCGTAGGTGGTAACCCACGTGACTTACGATGGCGTCGGCGAGTTGCCCTTGGCAACTGAACGTAGGAATTGAAGTATGTCGGAGCCGTTCAGAATTGGACG
>JAPULJ010000688.1 GCA_027295145.1 Alphaproteobacteria bacterium
GCAGATGTTTACCAAACCCGCCTATGCGCTGGCCTGGCTCGAGGATAATCGGCCTGGGCTCATTCTTGCCAGCTACCGCATGCCCGATATGGGCTGTGAGGAGTACATTTGGCTGTGCCGGCAAATACCCGATCGTGCCGATGTTCCGATCGTCGTCGCTGCCGCTGAGGAGGACGGGGAATGCCGTAAACCGTTGCTGCAGGCCGGCGCGGTCGATGTCATCGTCCATCCCGAAGATAGCGAAACCTTTCTCAATCGTGCGCGCGCCTTGCTCGCCGCCGGCGTACCCGTAAGTAAGGCGCAAATCGTTACGCCCGACCTGGCCGACGCCCAGGCCAATGTCGAGACCGGCATAATCGGCGCGACTGAAGGGCCGCAAACGGCATCTGTCAGTGAAGCCCACCAGCAGTCGTTCACATTATCGGCCTTGGACAGCATTTTTAACAACCTGCTCACCTCGCTTTCCGGTATCGCGCATATGGAGCTGATGAATCCCGACGATCGCATGCGAGTTATCACGAGCCTTGAGGAAATATCGGAGGTTTCCAGCCGGGCCATCGAAATCACCCGCCAGATGCTGACCATCAGCCACGAGCAGGTGCCGTCGCCGGCCCTCGTGCGCACCGGCGAGACAGTGCGGGGCATGCAAAGCTTCAGCGCGCCATCATCGAGTAAAACGTCGAGCTGAGAATCGAGGTGAATGACGATAATATCTGTATCGAAGTCGATCCCGCGCGGGTGGTCCAGCGCATCGTCGATCCGGTGAACAATTCCCGTCACGCTACGACACTTGGCGGCAAGATGGTCGTACGCTGCGAGAGGGATGAACTCGAATCGAACCACGTCACCAAGCATGGTGACGAGCTCCTCCACTGACCCTATTTGCGGATCAGTGTCGCTGATGCCGGCAACGGCATCGACCCCAAGAGCGTTACCCAATAGGACCACAGCGACACCCCGCAATCGTTGGCGGGGAGGCTGGGGCGGAAGCCTGGGGAGGAAATTGCCGCTCCGGCCTTATCTCCGATTGCTTAGCCGTGCCTCGCGGATTAAATATCACCGGCTTCTCGAACTCCAGCGACCAAATCCCAGAGATCTCGGACATGTCCTTCATTGCCGCCCGCCTGTCGCGCATCCAGCCATCGGCGACGATTGGGGTGAACACCAAAGCCGGAGAGCTCAAGCGTGCCGGGCGCGATGTCATCGGGCTGGCCGCCGGCGAGCCCGACTTCGACACGCCGGCGCATATCGTGCGCGCGGCCGAAAAGGCGATGGCCGAGGGCAAGACGCGCTACGCGCCGGCGGCCGGCATCATCGAGCTGCGCGAGGCGATATGCGCCAAGCTCGAACGCGATAACGAGCTTGTCTACACGCCCGATCAAATCACGGTCGGTTGCGGCGGCAAGCAGACAATCTTCAATGCCCTGATGGCCAGCCTCGACCCTGGCGACGAGGTGGTGATCCCGGCGCCTTACTGGGTCAGCTATACCGACATCACTCTTTTGGCCGAGGGAACCCCGGTGGTGGTCGAATGCCCGGCCGCGCGGGGCTTCAAGATCACGCCCGATCAGCTCGACAAAGCAATTACCAAGAAAACCAAATGGCTGATGCTCAACAGCCCCAACAACCCAACCGGGTCCGGCTACACCCGCCAGGAAATCGCCGGGCTGGCCGAGGTGCTGATGCGCCATCCCCATGTCTGGGTGATGACCGATGATATGTACGAGTTCATTACCTACGACGACTACGCCTTCAGCACGATCGCGCAAGTTGAGCCGGCGCTGTTCGATCGGACCCTGACCCTGAACGGGCTGTCCAAAGCCTACTGCATGACCGGCTGGCGCGTTGGCTATGCGGCAGGTCCGATCGAGCTGATCAAGGCGATGAACAAGATCCAGACGCAATCAACGACCAGTACCTCGACGATCAGCCAGTGGGCCGCGGTGACGGCACTGAACGGCGAGCACGGCTTCATCGCCGAGCACAACAAGATCTTCAAGGAACGCCGCGATCTGGTGATCTCGATGCTGGGCCAGGCGAAGGGCATCGAATGCCTGACCCCCGAAGGCGCCTTTTACGTCTACCCCTCGTGCGCCGGCTGCATCGGCAAGACCACCCCGGAAGGCAAGAAGATCGCCTCGGACGAGGATTTCGTCACCTACTTGCTCGATGCGGAGGGTGTAGCCTGCGTCCACGGCGCGGCCTTCGGGCTTTCCCCCTATTTCCGCATATCCTTCGCTACCTCGACCGAACTGCTGGAGGAAGCCAGCAGGCGCATCCAGCGGGCCTGCGCGGCGTTGAGCTAGTCCTCCGATTCGCGCTCTTATTTATCCGCCAAGGAACGGAGCTTTTTCGCGATCGGTGCGAGCAGATCTTCGTCCGGTTGCTCGCCGAGTTCCTCGCACGATTGGTGGTAATCCCGAACAAGCATCTCCATTCGATCTGCATGCGCCGTCGGGACATCTTCAAACAGCTCGCTGAGCGCGCGGACACCGTCGGCGAAAGCGTCCCGTGCCGCTTCGTGGTCCTCGCCCCCTCGATGGATC
>JAPULJ010000689.1 GCA_027295145.1 Alphaproteobacteria bacterium
TCGTGCGCTGGCGGCGGCGAACGAGGCGTCGCAGCGAATCGAGGCCGTCAACAAGGAGCACGCGGTGGACGGCGTCCCGTTGCTGGAATTTGGCATCGGCCTGCATCGCGGCGATCTGACCTATGGGAATATCGGTACGACCAAGCGGCTCGACTTCACGGTTATCGGCTCGGCCGTCAACGAGGCAGCACGCATCGAAAGCCTTTCAAAGACGCTCAGCCGGCAGATTCTGATTTCGTCCGCATTTGGCGAAAGCGTACCGGACCCCATGATATCCCTGGGTCACCACACCTTGCGCGGCGTAACCGGCGAGTGCGAGATATTCGGACTGAATGGGCGCCCTCGCCCCTCGCCTTGAGATGCGCGTAGATCCTGCCCGGCGCAGACTCGAAATATCTTCTTATGCTCTTATACCGCCGAGTCCATGAGTTGATTTTTACGATCCAGAGGCGTTGCCAATCATGGAAATGACGCTCGACGTCCGCCCGCTTTCGCCGGCGCTCGGCGCCGAGGTCGTCGGCGCCGACCTCTCCCGGCCGCTGTCGGACGATGCCTTCGCCTGTATCAAGCGGGCGCATCTCGACCATTGCGTCCTGGTCTTCCGCGACCAGCATCTGACACCCGCGCAGCACATTGCCTTCAGCCGGCGCTTCGGCGACCTCCACATCCACATGCTCGAGCAGTATCTGATGGAGGACCACCCGGAGATCCTGGTGCTTTCGAACGTCAGGCAAGGCGGCCGGGCCATCGGCTTCGAGGACGCGGGACGCTATTGGCACTCCGACGTGACCTATGAGGAGGTGCCGCCGCTCGGCTCGCTGCTCTACGGCGTCGAGGTCCCGCCGGAGGGCGGCGACACGCTGTTCGCCAACATGTACGCGGCTTACGAGGCGCTGGATGCGGCGACCAAGCGGCGCGTCGCGGGCCTACGCGCGCGTCACCGTTACAACATCGACAGGCGGCGCCCACGCCGCGGCACGATCCACGTCACCGACGAGCAGGCGGCCAAGATTCGCGAGGTCTCGCACCCGGTCGTCCGCACCCATCCCGAGTCCGGCCGCAAGGCGCTCTACGTCAACCCCGGCTTCACCGTCGGCATCGAGGGGCTGGCCGAGACCGACGGCGCGGCGCTCCTCGCGGAGCTGTTCGACCACATCGACGATGCGCGCTTCCAGTACCGCCACATCTGGCGCCAGCGCGACCTTGTGTTCTGGGACAACCGCTGCGTCATGCACCACGCGACCGACTACGACCCGGTCCACACGCGCCACATGCTGCGCACCACGGTCAAGGGCGACCGGCCGGTTTAGAGCATGATCCGATTTTGAATATCTGCTTTCGGGGGTAAAGCGGACGTGCTGGCCCATCCCTCCGAATGTCCGCTTATAGCCAGAAGCGGACATTCGAGCGTTCCGTCCTCTAAGAAAATTTATAGTCTCTATCACCCAGGAACGTAACTCGTGCTATGGTTTTCGGCAGGCAAATTGGGTTGCCACGGAAATTCCAGATCTACATTCGATGGCCGATATTCCCCGTTTGACACCGAGTGATGCCCCAGATGGTTCGCTATTGGCAACCAGGAAACCGCTCGATCCCGACGATCTGTTTGCCAGCGGTGTAGAAGCGCTTCGCGAGCAGCATTTGGAGGAGGCGATTGATTGGTTCCGGGCGGCGATTGCAATCCGTCCCGGTCAGCCGATGTATCACTTTCGGTTGGGCGCCGCCTGTCAGGTCAGCGGCCGCCTTGATGACGCGGCCGTATCGTTCGCGCAGAGCATCCGGCTTCAACCGGCATTCTGGCCGACATACCTCAGTTTGGCCCTGGTACAGTTCGCGCGCAGACAGCCTGCGAAGGGTTGGCATGCTCTCGGGCGCTGCGCAGCGGTCGGGCTCGTCAGACTCGGTCGTCGGTTGCTGGGCGCGCCGATTTTATCAGGTGTCTGGATATACTACTGGGCGATTTACAACATCCGTGGCCGCGCTGCCGTAGCGGCGCGCGCTCATCAGCAGATCGCGCGCCTAGTGGCTCGTCAAGGTGACTTCGATCGGGCCATTGCGCGCTATAGCCGGGCACTGCAGGCCGATCCAAAATTTCTCGATGCACTCAATGGTCTCGGCGAATTGCTGACGCGGGTGAGACGAAATAGCGCGGCGGTAAGTACGTTGGAAGATGCGCTCGCCCTTGATCCAGACAACTTGGAAGCTCGGGTTTTGCTGTCTCGGGCGCTCACGTCTGTCGATCGAGGCGACGAGGCGATAACGATGGTCCAGCACGTTCTCGCCCGCAATCCGAATTCGTCTCAGGGTTTGGCAGCGATGGGCTGGACGCTCTACAGCCTCGGCAATGTTGCGGCAGCCATACCCTATCTCGAGCATGCTGTTGAGGTAGATGCACGCTCGGCGGATGCCCGGCTCGGTCTCGGCCGAGCCTTGCAGAACATGGGCCGTTTTGCCGAAGCGAATGAGCAGTTTGAGCGAGCCCTGGACATTGATACGAGGAACGGCGAGGCGCTACTCGGCCTCGCCGGCAAGACCGAGCCAGGCGACCCCTGCTTCGCGCGCCTTCACCGGGCTATATCGCAAAGCCACCTATCCGTGACCGAGCGGGTGGACCTGCATTTTGCAGCCGGCAAGATGTACCAGGACATTGGTGCGTTTGAGGAGGCTTTTGGACACTACCGCCTCGCCAACGATTTGATGGATTTTGCATTTGACCCGAAAGCTTTTGCTGATGAAATAACGGCGTTTATCGAGATGTTCACCCCCACATTATTGGAACAAGGCCAGCATCTCGGAAAAGAATCGGACCTGCCCATTTTCATCGTGGGAATGCCGCGATCGGGCACCACGTTGGTTGAACAGATACTTGCCAGCCACCGAAACGTCTTTGG
>JAPULJ010000069.1 GCA_027295145.1 Alphaproteobacteria bacterium
GTCGAGCATGACATGCATGTCGGCATGCTGCTCAAGAAGCTCGACGAACTTGGCATCGCCGACAACACCATTGTGCACTATTCAACCGATAACGGCGTTCACATGAACACCTGGCCCGATGCCGGTATGACGCCCTTCCGCGGTGAGAAAAACACCAACTGGGAAGGTGGCTGGCGGGTGCCATCCATGGTGCGCTGGCCCGGCAAGATAAAAGCTGGCAGCGTTTCCAATGAGATCATGCACCATATGGACTGGCTCCCCACTTATCTGGCAGCGGCGGGCGATGCCAATATTAAGGCTAAACTTAAGAAGGGTGGCGTAAAAGCGATTGGGCGTACCTATAAGGTGCATCTCGATGGCTATAATTTCCTCCCGTATCTGACTGGCAAGGCTAAAAAAGGTCCGCGCAAAGAAATTTTCTACTTCTCCGACGATGGTGATCTCACGGCGTTGCGCTATGCCGACTGGAAACTCCTTTTCATGGAGCAGAAAGCGGAAGCCACCTTTCGGGCGTGGATCGAGCCCTGGACGCAGCTACGCATACCGCTGATCTTCAACCTGCGACGCGATCCCTATGAACGCGCTTATTCCACGTCGAACACTTATTACGACTGGTTGATCAACCGCGCGTACCTCTTGGTTCCCGCGCAGGTGTACGTGGGAAAATTCCTGAAAACCTTCAAGGAATTTCCGCCGCGGCAGGAGGCCGCCAGCTTCTCCCTCTCAAAAGTGATGAAGAAGATGCAGGAAAATAGTGGATCCAAATAGGTCCGCTGTCTAATCCCAATGTCCCACGGTTGCACCCTAAGCGTCGGACATTTTGGCTTATCTCATTCTGTACGACGTTGGGGTCGGATGCCGGCTATATCAGCAAGAAAATCGTGACGCAGGTGGCGGTGCCGATATCGGGGGTATAAGGGTAATGGTTGGAAGTAGTGATCCAGTGAGAAAATATTTTAATACGTCCTTGTTGTTTTTTGCCACACTAGCCTTCCTCGCGGCCGCCCCTATGACAAATGGAACTGCGCAGGAGCGAGAAAAACCAAGGCTTATTTTACAGATCACAGTTGACGCGCTGCGCGGCGACTTGCCCGGACGATACTACGACCGTTTTGGCAAAGGCGGCTTTCGCTATCTAATGGAGCGCGGGACAGTCTACCTCAACGCCCACCACCGCCACGCCAATACCGAGACAATCGTTGGCCATACGACTCTTGCAACCGGCGCCGATCCAGCCGTCCACGGCATGGTCGGAAATGTCTGGTTGGACCGGGCCAACGGACAACTAACTTATAACGTCGAGGATGCCCGTTACCCAGTGCTCAGTAAGGGCGCAGGTGTCGATAAGAAGACCGAGATCGATTATACGCAGAAGACCGCACGATCAGATGGGCGGTCACCTTCGCGCATATTGGTATCGACATTCAGCGACGAATTGAAGCTGTATCAAAGTGGAAAATCGAAGATCTTCGGCGTCTCGATCAAGGACCGCGGCGCTATTTCGATGGCGGGGCATACCGGCAAGGCGTTTTGGTTTTCTAAGAAATCCGGCGAGTTCATTACCAGTCGATACTACTATGATCAATATCCCAAATGGGTAACCAGTTGGAACGCGCAGAGACCGTTTAGCAAGTATTCGGGCAAATCGTGGCGGTTGTTGCATGATCAATCGACCTACCTATTCGGCGCAGCCGACGACAGGCCTTTTGAGACCAAACTGCCTGGCTATGGGCGAATCTTTCCACATCCATACGGCAAACTCGGGAACAAATACTTCACGACCTTTCTGACCTTGAGTCCGGCGGGGGACGAACTGACACTGAGCTTTGCCAAGGCCCTGATCAAGAACGAAGGCCTTGGCCGCGACGCGACACCTGACTACCTTTCCATAAGCTTTTCCTCGACCGATTATGTTAGCCATGTCTTCGGACCGTCCAGCCTCGAAAACGAAGACAACATCCTGCGGTTGGACCGCACCTTGGCTGAGTTGTTTCGTTTCGTGGATGCGCAGGTTGGCTTAGACAAGACCCTAATCGTTCTGTCCGCTGATCATGGCGTGCCAGATGCCCCAGGGTACCTGAAGCAAATGGGCTTTGAAGCGGATTACATTGACCCGAAGGCTTTTGATAAGGCGGGTGCAATCAAGAGGCTGAAGAAGCGCTTTGGCATCGGAGAAGAATTAATCACCAAGTATTTCCACCCCTACATCTACTTGAACCGCAAAGCGATCGCAGCAAAGGGACTCGATCAGGCGGAGGTTGAACGCGCGGTGGCGGAGGAGCTGACACGCTTTGACGGTGTTGCCCTGGCAGTGTCAGGTAGGGCCCTTAGTTTGGGTAAGGTGCCGGCAACGCCGCTCATTCAATCGATCTTGAAGAATCACAATCCCCGTCGCTCCGGTGACGTTTACGTCGTGTTCGATCCTAACCGGTTCATCAATAAATTTGGGAGGCTCACGGTTGCCGCAACACATGGATCACCCTGGAGGTATGATACTTACGTACCAATCATCTTTGCCGGTATGGGTATTCCGGCACAGCGTATTCCGCGTTTAGTGCATACGATCAGTATCGCCCCCACGCTGTCGCTATTGGTTGGTGCAAAACCTCCAACCGGTGCGTTTGGCTCTCCGCTTTATGAAGTCTTTGGAAAGAATTAGGTGGACCGCCGGTCAAAAATAAGTCGGTTCAGACCCGCACTCCATTGTGCCTGCAATATCGTCGACCGGCTATTCATTGGTCATCGCACCTGCCGCCTCTTAACTCTCGGAAGGTGTCATGAAGGTTTTTCTTTGCCGGCTCCTCGCCTTCTCTAGCGTCCTTTTCCTCGGAGTTGCGTTGACGGCGGCCAAAACCGACGCGCCAACCCCGAGTTACTTAGGCTCGAAGAGCTGCGCTTCCTGCCATGCGACCATTACGAAGGCCTGGAAAGACTCCCATCACGCTTGGGCGTGGAAGAAACCTCACGGACAATCGGTCCTTGGTAACTTTGCCGACAAGGTGTTCAAGCATAAGGGGGGCGTCAGTCGATTCACTAAATCCGGCAACAAATTCTTTGTCGAGACGGACGGTGCGGATGGTCGGTCGCAAAAGTTCGAAGTTGTCGGCACGGTCGGCGTTGATCCTCTCCAGCAGTACCTCGTTGAAACCAAGCCCGGACGCGTACAGGCGCTGGATCTCGCCTGGGATACACAGAAACTCATGTGGTACGACCTTTATCCCGATCAGAATTTGCCCCACACGAGTGGGCTACACTGGACCGGTCCGTATAAAAATTGGAATGCCCGCTGCGCTGTATGCCATGCGACGGGTTTCGAGAAACACTATGCCCCTCTGACACGGCGGTATTCCAGCAGGCAAGCCGAAATCGGTGTTGGCTGCGAGGCGTGCCACGGTCCTGGAGGGGCACACGTGGCTTGGGCACGAAACCAAAAAACATTCGATCCAACCGCCTGGAAAGCCGTGAATGCCCACGGTTTTACGATAAGCTTCGATCGCAAGAACGCCGAGACCGAAATCCAGCAATGCGCCAGTTGCCATTCACGCCGCGAAGCATTCGGTGACGCGAGCCCAATCCCCGGTACGCCCTTCCACGACTCCTATCGCCTAGCGCTTCTTCGCGACGGCCTCTACCACCCGGGCGGCCAAATTCGTGACGAAGTCTATGTCTACGGGTCTTTCCTGCAGTCGAAAATGTATCAACGAGGCGTGCGGTGTACCGATTGCCATGAACCACATACTGCTACATTGCGAGCAAAGGGAAATGCGGTCTGCACGCAGTGCCATAACACCTCTGGCAGCCCGGATTTCCCGAGCCTGAAGAAGGCCGATTACGATACTCCCCTGCATCACTTTCATAAGTCAGGCTCTGATGGTGCCCAGTGCAAGAGCTGCCATATGATCGAGCGCACCTACATGGGAATTGATGGCCGGCGCGATCATAGTTTCCGGGTCCCGCGACCCGATCTTTCGGTGGCGCTGGGGACACCCAATGCCTGCACGGATTGCCACAAGGATAAGTCTGCGGGGTGGGCCGCCGGCCAAGTCGCGAAGCGATTCCCCAATAGTTCGAACCGGGGCATGCATTTTGCCGAAACGTTTGCCTCCGCCCGTCAAGGCAGAGGGGGAACCAAAACCGCGAATGGTTTGCTCGATATTGCACTCGCAGGTACTAATGCAGGGATCGTCCGCGCGACGGCACTCGATTTATTGCGGCGATACGCGACAGCAGAAATTGCCGAACGAGCGGAGCGCCTGTTGCGAGAACCTGATCCGATCGTCCGTGCAGCGGCTGTCGCGCTGCAGCGTGCGGCACCTCCAGATATAAGGATACAGCGTGTTGTCCCACTCTTGCAGGATCGGCGCCGAGCGGTTCGCATTGCCGCCGCGCGCGCAATCCTCTATTTACTCGGCAGCCGTCGATTGTCCAAACTCGACCGTGCCGGTCAAAGTGCGGTCGAGGAATACCAGCGCTCTCTTGCTGCAAAGGCTGACTTTCCGGAAATGCAGCTGGCCATTGCGGGGACGGCCTTGGTCTTTCGAAACCTGCCTGTTGCCGAACGTGCCTTCCAAGAAGCGACTGTTATGGATCCGCAACTGGTCCAGGCCTGGATCATGATTGCGCGGCTCAGAGCAGCACGAGGTGATGTTCAGGGAGCGGTGAAAGCGCTGCTCGACGGCGTCGCCGCCAACCCGAAGGACGAGAACCTGACAAAAGCCTTACAGGATTTTGGCGGTTTGAAGCGCGCCAAGTGAAGCCCATAACAAATTAAGGAGATACTCTATTATGATGCGCAAAGAACTTCGGAATGGAGAGATTTTATTCCGCAAGGGCACCAAGGGTTCTGCGTTTCTTATTTGGCGCGGGGCGTTCGAAATTTATGGTGAGGGGGTATCCATTCAGGTCGGTGAGGGTGAGCTTATTGGCTTGGCGGGCCTCATTGATGAGCCCTATCAGGGTTCGGCAAAAGCCCTTGAAGATGCCGTGGTCTACCCAATCGATGCAGAAGGCCTTGCTGCCATCATTGCCGATGATCCATCCGATGGTGTCGTCATATTGAGATCACTGCTTAGGCGGTTCGCCCAATTCGTTAAACAGCTGAAAAACTCTGATGACTGATTCCATCGCTCTGACCTATATCCGGAAAGCTAAAATTCGACATTCGTTTGGGCCCAATACAGGATAAGGTTTAAACTCGGCAAGTTTTGGGAAAGCTGCAAAAAGGCGGATAATGGTCTCATGATGTTTTTTGGCGACTGGGGTGAATTTAGTTTCATTTTTTGATGCTTTTCACCAGGGTCCGGCTCACACAAGCTTACGACGATAATATTTAATGCCGGATTTGTGATCTTCTAGAATCTTTTGCAATAAAGGTTTTGTCCGCTTTTGGTTAAAAGCGGACATAAGGTTACCGGGGGACTAGGCCATCGGGCTTGTCTACCTGGTTTCCGGTTGTGCGCTGGGGTTCCAAAATGGCGTTCACACCGTGACTGGCCTGCATATTCTTGATCTTGCTTGCTGTGCAGGGCTCGGTCAGCTCTCTATTCCCTCAAATCTACGCCGCACTTTTGGCAGTTTTTCGGAATACCTAACCTGACTTGCCAGCCAAGATTGGATCGGCAATTTGGACAGCGTTTTGCAAACCGGAGGAGACACAAGATTAGGACGGCACCGAAAAGAGTGCCGAATAAGTTGTCTTGCGTTCCTTCCGACAGATCTAACAGCTCGATCGCGCCGACTAGGCCGAGGGCAAAAATCCAGAAAGCGACAAACAGGCCAATCGTCGCATTGTGGTGTCTGCGCAGCTTCTGAAGATCATTTGGCGAAATCATGATCATGGAGCGCCTGCCATCGGTTGCCTCACCTTTTGGATACCCCAGTCATGCGGTGCCCAATGAATGCTCTCGCTGTTGGCCGGCCTCGGAACGTCAGGAGGACGTAGCGTGGCGATTCTTGCGAGCCTGAATCATCCGCCGAATAAAACGCAGTTGAAACTGTCAGAACTGACAGATTTGGAATGAAATTTTTCCAGGGCGCGGACGGGTATAGGCCGGGAACTTCTTACATTGCTCCGGATGTTCGGGGTCGGATGAGACGAGCACGGATGGTCGCTCGGGCTTGAGCCCTTATGTCCGCTTTTGGCTAAAAGCGGACATTAGGTTAACGGGCTATGGAGCCTTCATTTCGGCGCACCCGTGCCGGCTACCAGTTGCCGGTGACGCGAATTCCGCGCCACATATACCTTGTAATCGGCATCGCAATGGCCCATATAGCCGCCGTGACGGCTCCGCAGCCGGTTTAGCGAATGTCCCCGCCCCAGGGCGGCTGAAACCTTCTCCTAAATTGTTATGCGATCTTTCACCCCGGGCGCAGGCGCGT
>JAPULJ010000690.1 GCA_027295145.1 Alphaproteobacteria bacterium
CGCGCAAGCGGTGACGAACGCTCCGGCAATCCGTCTCACGCCGCCACTTCCTTGGCATCGGCGTTGATCGCGGCGCGCACGAAGTGGCCGCCGCCCAGATCGAGCAGGGTGGTCTCGGTCTCGGCGTTGATCGTGAAGGGCTTGTCCCACGCCTCCGGCGCCGAGGTCTTTCCTTTCATCACAGCGTCAAAATCGAGCTTGTTGTTAAGATCTGGGTCGGGCACCGCGCCTAGCAGCGCCTTGGTGTAGGGGTGGCGTGGCGCCTCGAACAGCATGGCGGTCGGCGCCATCTCTACGATGCGCCCGGCGCACATCACGAGATTGCGGTCGGCGACGTTGTGGACGACCGCGAGATTGTGCGAAATGAACAAATAGGTCAGTTCGAGCTCGTCCTGTAATTCCTTCAAAAGATTGAGGATTTGCGCCTGGATCGAGACGTCGAGAGCGGAAACCGGCTCATCGCAGATCAGCAGCTGCGGGCGTAGTGCAAGCGCCCTTGCGATACCGATGCGCTGGCGTTGGCCGCCCGACATGCTGTGCGGGTAACGGTTGAGGAAGCGGATATCGAGGCCCACCAGGCGCATCAGCTCGCGCACCATCTGCCGGCGCGCTTCGGCATCGCCGAGCTTGTGGATGATCAAGGGCTCGGAGATGATATCGAAGATCGTCATACGCGGATTGAGCGAGCTGAACGGGTCCTGGAAGATGAACTGCATCTTCGGCCGGAAGCGGTCCAGCGCCCTGTTCTTCAGTGCCAGCAAATCAACCGGCTGGCCGCGGTCGTTGAAGGTCACGCTCCCGGTATCCGGAGATATTGCCCGCATCAGGATCTTCGACAGAGTTGTCTTGCCGCAACCGCTCTCACCGACCAGACCCAGGCACTCGCCCCGGGGCAGATCGAAGCCGACCCCGTTGACCGCCGCGATTTTGCCACCGCTGCCGCCCCCGAACCAGCCGGTTTTTCGTATGCGGAAGGATTTCGTGATATCGCGGACGGCCAGCAGCGGTCCGGCCTCGTCGGCACCGTCGGGCCAGGGTTCGTGTTTGACCAGCAGCTCGCCAGTTTCGTGCTCGATGGCCCGCAACGGCACCAGCTTCTCGCCCTCGGCCATGTTGAACCTGGGCACCGCGCGCATCAGCCCGTGCAGGTAGGGGTGGCTCGGATTGTTGAAGATGTCCTCGACCGTCCCCTGCTCCATGATCCTGCCGTGATACATCACCACGACCTCCTCGGCGATGTTGGCGACGACGCCCAGATCGTGGGTGATGATCAGCACGGCCATCTTGAATTCGGCCTGCAGATCGAGGATCAGCTTCAGGATCTGCACTTGGATGGTGACGTCCAGCGCCGTCGTCGGCTCGTCGGCGATCAGCAGCGCCGGCCGGCAGATCAGCGCCATCGCGATCATCGCCCGCTGGCGCAGGCCGCCCGACAGCTCGAACGGGTAGGTCTTTAAGGCGCGTTGGGGGTCTGGAAAGCCGACGAGGCTCAGGACTCGAGCCGTCTCCTCGGTAACCTCGGCCGCTGACTTATTATCGTGCAGCGCCAGTGCTTCGCCGATCTGGTTGCCGATTGTGTGCAGCGGCGACAGCGAGGTCATCGGCTCCTGGAAGATGATCGAGATACGGCCGCCGCGAATGCCTCGCATCTCGCTGCCATCGGGTTGCAGGCTGGCGATGTCGATAACGGTGCCCGGCTTATCGGGATCGCGGAACAGGATCTCGCCGCCGGCAATCTGGGCGACGTCGGGCAGGATCCCCATGATGGCCTGGCTGACGACGGTTTTACCGGAGCCGCTTTCGCCGACCAGGGCGACGGTCGAGCCCGGGCGAACGCGGAACGAGATCCCTCTCACCGCATCCAGCACGCCGCCATGGACGTTGAACGATATTTTGAGGTCGCGGACGGTCAGCAGCTCGTCCATCACCCTCTATCCATCGGCTGCTCGAACCCGGTCCGTTTGCGGCCCGCGCGGGTCACTGGGCGTCCGTCCTTGCTTTCGACTGCAAGGCCAAGAGCGGCGAAATTGCGGGCCGTCGCGGCGCTGAGCGGCACGCCGTTAACGACCGCCGCGCTAAGCGTAAGCGCAGCGATATCCTCGAACCCGTCGATAATCGAATCGAAGCCAAGCTTGCAGCCCCCGCCGCGGATCGTCAGATGCATCCAGCCTTGCGACCTGTCCCGGCGGGTCGAATAGAACGCCAGCCTGACCCGGTCAACCTCTCGCCAGCGCACAGTAACCCGGCGCGCCGGCAAGGTCGATATCCGGTATCTGGTGACGCTATCCTCATCGACCTCGAAGCGGCTCAGATGCCGCGCCCCAGTGCGCGCGCCGAATAGTGCGAAGACGGCCGCGAGCCCGCCCATCACGGAGGCTGCGAGGGGGCTGCTGGCGACCGCGCCCAGCGGCAGCAAGGTGACCACCAAGCCAAAACCGGTGCGAATGTAATCCCCCCGCAGGGCCGACCAGGGATAGCGGTAGACCCGGCTCATTTGGCGGAACTGTCGGCAGTGGCGTCGATACGCACTTTGAACAGCGCCTCCGCCGAACGCCACACGCTGTACCCGGCGAGGCGGGTCAGCAGCGCGCCGAGAAATTCCCAGCAGGCCCCATCGTGGTCGCGGTGGTGGGTCAGGATCCCCGTCGGCTCGCCCGCATCCGCCTTGCCGCCGCGCCGCGCCACCAAATGTTCGACGATCGCCCTTAAAGCGGCTTCCTCGCCGACGAAACCGCGGCTACCGCGCCAATCGATAATGTCGACATGGGTGTTGGTCTGGGCCAGCCCCGAGACCGCCTGCGCCCGCTTTCGCGAGCCGAACCTGGACAGGCCGGCGAATCCGATCTCGGGCAGCATCGGCACGAGGTTCGGCGCGATGCGGTTCCACGGCGGCACCATGACGGGCAACACCTGTGCTCCGAACAGTGTCTCCAGGCTTTGCCAGCCGACGGCGATTTCGGCGATGACGTGTTCGGCCGGGCGCGCGGCGCCAAGCTCGCATTTTTTATCATCCGCCCCGGCGTAATTGCGGTGGGCGTAGCCGTGTTGGAGCACACTCACCCACGGAGTATTATCGAGCCGTTTCGCCAACGCCTCGCCGGCGCCGGCTGGGATCACCGCGAGGGCGAGGGGCACGGCGTTGGTGCCGGCAATATCGAGTAACCGGTCGAGCTCTGGCGACGGCTCTTGCGCATCGTCGTCGCGCCACCAGAAATCCGGTACTTGCCCCGCCGCCGCCCAGGTGGAAAGCTCACCGGTGAGATCGCCCCAGTCCGTCATCGCGCCCGCTTCTCGAGCCAGCCGGCGAGCAGACGGACACTGGTTGCCGCGCCGGACAGATCGATTGCCGATGGCGCCCGCGCCATGACGTGGGCTTCCGCGATAGCGCGGTTCAAGCTCTCGGGGCTGAGGGCAGCCTCCTTTACCATGACAGCAAGGCCGCGCCCCGCCAGCGCGTCGGTGCGCATGGTTTGTTCGGTCTCGCCCGAGCCGGCGAACGGCACGATCACGGCCCTCACTCCCGCATTCAAGATGTCGATGACGGTATTATAGCCGCCTTGCGAGACCGAGACAGCGGCGCCGGCGAGAAGCTGCGCGAAATTGGGCCGAGCCTGCTCGACCACGATTCCGGGGCTGGCTGCACTTTCAAGCACGGCGCGTTCGGCCGCCTCCATCGATGGACCGGTGAGAAGGCGCCATATGCGGTCCTTCAGTGGAGACAGAGGCCGGGCCGCGATGGCGGCGTGTAAGAGCGCGCCGCCGACCGCCCCGCCGCCGGCCGAGACGACGACTTCGCCCCAGCCCACATCGCCAAGTTTGGCTTCTGGCGGCGCTGGCCCTGCGAGGTAGCCTGTATGGTGGATGCGCGCGGCGATCAGATCAACCGGCGGGAAGCTCGCTTCGAAGGGAATAAACCCCGGATCGCCGTGAACCAGGACCGCATCGAAATCCCGCTCGATGATCCGTGCGGCCTCCTCGTTGCGCCCCGGCTTGCGCCCGGTCTGCAGGATATCGCGCACCGAGGCGACGATCAGTGGCTTGGGTCTGGTTGCGCCGGCATGGTTCAGTAGCGCTTCCAACTCGAAGCGCATCTGGCGGCGTCCAAAAGGATACATTTCGACGATCAGCGCGTCGGGGTGCGCTTCGTCAAAGGCTGCCAGCAATTGCCGGCGACGCCGCGCCTTGAAGGCATCGTCGATTGGCGCGCCGGCAGCGTCTAGCAACAGGCTGAAATCGCCCTCGCGGCAGCGCACGGGATCGAGTTGGACGAGCACGCCAGCGCCGGTATCGAGGCTTGGCACGACAAACCCGCCCGAGACCAGCCGCACGGAGAACCCGGCCTCTGCGCAATTCTTTGCCAGCAATGCCGCCCGCCGCAAATGCCCTGTGCCGAGCAGGTGCTGGACATAGATCAGGATACGCGCGCTCATGGCGAGAGATTGATGTTGAGCTGACGGACGGTGAGCCCGCCATCGGCCGCAGCGTCATACAAGTAAGCCGCCCCCCATCGCAGCACTGCTTCGGGTTTGGACTTGAAGTCCCATCCGGTGGCAATCGAATAACTGGCGCGCAGTATGCCGTTGTGGGTCACGGCGACGGTGTCGCGGCCGCCGGATGCGATGTCCTGGACGAAAGCGCGCAGGCGCTCGCAAACCTCGCGCGGGCTTTCGCCGCCAGGGGGGCGGAGGTCGAGGCCGCGGGCTTCGTTACGCACCATCGCTTCACCGAGCTCGGCGCGAAGTTCGGGCAAGACCCGCCCCTCCCACTCTCCCCAATCGGCTTCCTGCAGGCGCGGATCGGTCGGGCAATCAACGGGCGCGCCGAGCAGTCGGGCGGTCTGCATCGCCCGCTTTAGCGGGCTGCATACCCAAGCGAACCCATCGAGTGCGGCGGGTAGCATCCAGGATTTGGCTCTCCTGCGGCCTTCGGCGCTCAGTTCTATGTCACTGCACCCCTGAATTCGGTTTAGCGCGTTCCACTCGGTCGGGGCGTGGCGGATGAGGGCCAGCCTAACCATCATCGGGACTTTTCGACAACGGCGAAAGAGCTTGATCGAGGGTTGCGGCAGCGGTTTCGATACCGTGCCGGGTCATGGTTTTTCGGCGCGCGGCGGCACCCATCGCGGCGCGCGCCTTCATATCGTCTAGGAGCTCCGCTACAGCATCGGCGAAGTGGCTAGGTGCCCCGGCATCGACAAGCCGCCCCGTAACCCCGTTGGCGACAATGCCGGCCACCCCAGGGCTGGTGCCAGCGATGACCGGCAGGCCGGCCGCCTGGGCTTCAAGGATGGCCATGCCAAAGGCTTCGTTAATCGCTGGCCAGACATAGAGATCGCAGGAAGCGTAGATCGCCGCCAGAGTTTCCCCGGGTACGGCACCGGTAAAGCGGATGCGGCCCGGCGCGGCTTCTTCGAGCTGAGCTTCGATCTCCGGTCGAGCCTCGCCGTCGCCGACCACGACGAGTTGCCAAGGCCGCCCGGCAAGCCGCCGGATCGCTTCGGCGAGCACGCGGTAAGAAGCGGCCTTGTCGCCCAAACGCATCATCGCTATGCACAGAAGCCAGGGAGATTGGGAATCGAGTTTGAGGCGCCGGGCCAGTTCGGCGCGATGCGCCGGCCTTTGCGCCGCTGCTTCACGAAAAGGCCCCGGATCGAGGAACGGGTCGAGGGCGATTTGTTTCGCTGCCCTGCCCAGCAACGGCCCGATGCAGTCCGCGTCGCCCGGATTGAGGTTGAAGACGGTGACGGCCTGCCGCAAGGCGTTGGCGACCGCTTCATGGCCAAGCGCCCAGGGCCCACCAGCGCGTTTCGGCGCGTGCGAGGCTTCGGCGATTACATAAGGGATGTCGAGCGTGCTGGTCACGGTTGGCCCCAGCCAGTCTGGCGCCTTGTAGAAAAGATGGTAGGTAAACCACAGATCGGGCCGCCGATCCGTTGGCGCCCGCCGGTATCGCTGGATCAACCGCGCGGCGAGACCGGCCCCCTGGCGCTCGAATTTTAGCTGGCGGCCAGCATTGCCTACCGCATCGAAGCTGCGGAAGCGCGAGGCGATTTCGACCTCGTGCCCAGCCAATTTCAGGGCTGCAATCAGTAGGCGGGCGACTCGGCGATCGCCCGAGGGTGTGGGATGGTTCGGCGGTTTGAGCGGCGCGTAGAAGGCAATCTTCATTGTCCGCCCACGGCGGACACCGTGCGTGCCTTTTTGTTGCTGAGCTCGAACAAGTCAGCCAGCGCCCGCAAGCCTGGCTCCTGCCCGAAATGCCGGTGGACCCGGACCAGCCCGGCGCGGCCGAGCTTTTCACGCAAAGTCGGCGCGGCAATCAACATGGCCAACGCGTCCGCCAGCGCCTCGATATTGTCAGGGGCGACGAGGAGGCCCGTCTTGCCATCCTCGATCAGCTCGGGTATTCCCGAGATCGTCGTCGACAGGCAGGCCAGCGCTTGGCTCTGGGCTTCCATCAAAACGTTCGGCAGGCCGTCGCGGTCGCCGTCCTCGGTGACGCGGCAGGGCAGCACGAAGAGATCGGCGCCACGCAATTTCTCCAGGACCGTCTCCTGCGCCTGGGCGCCCAACCAGTCGATGCGGCCGGCAAAGCCAAGTGCCTCTGCTTGCTGTCTCAGACCATTGGCATCGCCGCCGCCGATATGCACCAGGCGCCAATGAAGCGCCGGGTCGAGACGGCCCAGCGCTGTGATCAGTCCCTCGTAACCTTTCTTCGGCACGATCCGGCCGACGCTTAAGAGGATCACCGGATCGTCGGCGTCGCTGGCATCCTTGGCCGGTCGGGGCCGGGCCGGAGGCGGGAAGCGCTCGAAGTCGAGTCCGTGATAGATTAATCTCACCTTCTTTGGGGCATCGGTAAGTCCGGCGAGAAGTTCGTGGCCGGCGCGGGTGCAGATGGCAAGCGTATCGAGGCTGGCGAGCTTTTCCGCGATCTCCCATTCGGGCGTCGTCCACACATCCTTGGCATGGGCCGAGCAGCTCCACTTCAGGCCGGTGATCAGGCTGGCATAGCGGGCGACCGAGGCCGGTGTGTGAAGAAAATGCGCGTGGAGCCAGCGCACGCCTTTGGGCATCTCGGCGGCCAGCACCATCGCCTGGCCGAACCGGCGGACCCGGTTGCGGCTGCGATCGCGGCGCAGATCTGAACGCCAAACGGCTCTGGCCGCTTCATAGCCCGGCAACCTGCGGACCCGCCGCCAAGCGGCGAAAACCCGGGCCGGCGCCTGATGCAAATATTCGGGCAGGTAGAGCACCGGGGCCGCGATTTCGCGATGGACCGGGTGAGTTTCGCGGTCGGTCGGCCGGCGCAGCGAGACAATGCGGATATCGAGGCCGAGCCGCTCGAGGCCCAGGATTTCCTGGGCGATAAAGGTTTCCGACAGCCTCGGATAGCCCTTGAGGATGAAGGCGACCGGCCCCTTTTGCGGCCGCACGGTCCCGATGGGGACAGCCGCAGCGTTCGAACTCATGTCCTCCGGATGGCCAGGGGCGCCTGCTGCGTTTTCGGCGCCGTGAGCCAGTGCTCCATCCGCCGGTTGACATTGTCGAGCCCGTCGAGAAGACCGGGGACGACGATATCCGAGGGCACGTTCTGTTGTGGCAGTTGGCGAAGAGCGGTCGCCATGGTTCGCGGGTCGCGCAGTCCATCGTCAGCCAGCATTCTGACTAGCCCAAGTTCCTGTGCCCGCTCCGCGCGGATCAACTGTTCGCGGCGGGGTTTGGAGCGCGGCACGATCAGCGCCCGCTTGTCGAAGGACAGAACCTCGCAAAAGATGTTGTAGCCGCCCATGGCAACGATGCCGACGGCGCCTTCGATCAAGGTTTCGATGTGGGAGTCGAAGGTGATCGCCTTGATGTTGGGCAGCAGCTTCACCCGATCGAGGAACCTGCTCTGCAACTCCGGCGCCATGAATGGGCCGAGCACGATCAGTGCGCCGATCGGCAGCGTGCGGTCGCTCTCGTAAGCTCGCAGGACCCAGTCGACCAGGGCCTCGCCGTCACCGCCGCCGCCGGGCGTGACCAGTAGATAGGGATCTTTGGGCGGCTCGGTGCGGACGGAAGTGGCCAGCGAGCCAGGCGCCGGCAGACCGCGTTTCAGGTAGCCAGTATAGATTATCCGGTGGCGCACCGATTCGGGTAAGTCCAGCCCGGCCAGCGGCTCGCATATCTGCGGCAGCCCGTATGTCCAGATCTCGTCGTAAAACTCGGAGATGCCCTCGATGGCGTGTTTGCGCTCCCATTCGCTAGCCAGCTGTGCTGGCTCGTCCATCACGTCGCGCAGGCCCAGGATCAACGGCACGCCGCGATCGCGTAACAGGCGCAACGTCTCGCGCACCTCGCCGCGCAGGCCCAGCGGTTCCTTGTCGACCAGGAACAGGTTGGGCTCGAAGATGTCGGCTGTATGGCGGATGATCGACTGTCGGATAGCCAGCATATCGCTCAGATCGATGTGCAGCGATAGCGAGGTATATTCGCCATTGCGCAGTTTGATGACACCGGGTATGCGCACATAGTCGACCCGCGCGCGGAAATCGAAACTGCCGATGATCGGTGAGCCCGAGAGAATGAGGATCGAGAGGTCTTTCCTGTTCTCGACCAGCGAATGCGCGATCTCGCGGCAGCGGCGCAAATGGCCGAGACCGAACGTATCGTGGCTGTAGATGAGGATGCGCGCGCCGCGCTTGTGGGCGACCATGGCTCCTCCCCCTTCAAAGCCGTGGGCATGCCGGCCGCACTATGGCACAGCCGGCAGGTGGCGGAAAACACTTAACCTCGCATGGCATGTTAGGGCTTGCGCGCTGGTTCGGGCGGATGGCGCGCGTGGATCGCTGCACCGTTTACCCTGTCCGCACGGTGGGCTAACGTGGCCCTATAGTGGCGGTGGCTTTTGCCATAAGCATGGCGGCGGCCACCGCCACGGACCGTTCACTGTAGAAGACGCGAGCCCACCGCCGATGGACAAGACGATCTTTAAATTCATCTGGCGCTACTCCAAGCGGCAGCAGATTTTGATGCTGGTGTTGACGGCGATCTCGTGGCCGATCCTCTACTACACGCTGTTGTTGCCCAAGGACATCATCAACAAGGCGATCGGCCCCGGCGCTACGCAAGGCGCCAAGCTCATCAAGATCTACGGTTTCGAGGTCGAGACGATCACTGGGCTGCTGATTCTCTGTGTTTTGTTCCTGATCTTGGTGTTTATCAGTGGCGGGCTCAAATATTACATAAACATTTTCCGCGGCCGCCTGGGCGAGCGCATGCTGCGCCGCCTGCGCTACCAGCTCTACGCTCGCCTATTGCGCTTTCCGCTACCGCAATTCAAGAAGGTCGCGCCCGGTGAGATCATCCCCATGGTCACCGCCGAGGTTGAGCCGGTGGGCGGCTTCATCGGTGATTCGATCGCACTGCCGGCTTTCCAGGGCGGAATGCTGGTGGTCTATCTCACCTTCATCTTCATCCAAGATCCGATCCTCGGCGCCGCCGCGATTGCTCTCTATCCCGTTCAGATGTGGCTCATTCCCAAGCTGCAGACAAAAGTCAACACGCTATCAAAGCAGCGGGTACAGACGGTGCGCAGGCTCGCTGACCGCATCGGCGACACGATCTCGGGGATTACCGAAATCCACGCCCACGATACCTCGCGCCTGGAGCGGGCCGATATCGGCAATCGTCTGGGCGATATCTACGAAATTCGATACCGCCTCTTCAAACTCAAATTCTTTATCAAGTTCCTCAACAATTTCATTGCCCAGATGACACCGTTTTTCTTCTATTCGATAGGTGGCATCCTGGTGATCCAAGGTGACATGACCTTCGGCGCGCTGGTTGCCGTGCTCGCCGCCTACAAGGACTTGGCGAGCCCGTGGAAGGAGCTCCTGCGCTACTACCAACTCAGGGAAGACGTGAAGATCAAGTACGAGCAGGTGATCGAACAGTTCGAGCCGCCGGAAATGTTAGAGCAAGAGCTGCAGGGAAATCCCGAGGCGACGGTGGAGCAGATCAAGGGCGATTTGGCGCTGACCAATGTCAGTCTGAGCGAGGATGGTCGGGTCAACTCGGTCGATTCAGTGACCCTAAACTTCGGGCTCGACGAGACCGTGGCGATTGTCGGTCCCGGCGGCGGCGGCCGCGACGAGCTTTCGCAGCTGATCGCCCGGCTCCTATTCCCAACCGGCGGCAGTATTCGCATTGGCGGCGCCGTCGCAGCGGAACTGCCCCAATTCGTCACCGGCCGCCGTATCAGCTATGTCGGCGCGTCACCATACATGTTCGCTACAACGGTGCGCGAAAATTTATTTTACGGCCTGAAACATGCACCGGCCGACCGTGATCTCGAGGGTGCCGCCAAGGCCGGGCGAATTGAGGAGATCGAAAACGCAGTCCTGTCAGGTATCGAGCCCGACGATATCTTTGCCGACTGGATCGACTACGCCGCTGCCGGGTCAAGCTCCATGGAGGATCTCGAAGCCCGGGGGGTCGACATCCTGCGCGATGTCGGTTTGGAGCAGGATATCTATCGGATGGGCCTGCTCGGAACCATTGATCCGGACAAACATCCCAAGCTTTCCGAGGGCATACTGAAGGCCCGCAAAACCTTGCGCGACCGCCTCGAAGGCTCGAAGGACGCTGGCCTCGTCGAGCCGTTCGATGTAGCGCACTACAACGACAATGCGACCCTCGGCGAAAACCTGCTGTTCGGCACGCCGGTGGGCCGCGCATTCGATATGGAGCGGCTGGCCCAGAACCCCTACGTGCTGAAAATTCTGGAACAATCGGGGTTGATAGAGGATATCCTCAAAATTGGCCGCTCGGTCGCCGAGACTATGATCGAAATTTTCGCCGACCTTCCGCCGGGGCACGAATTCTTCGAGCAGTATTCCTTCATCAGCTCTGAGGAGTTGCCCGAATACCAGACGATCCTGTCGCGCACGGCGCGCCAAAGCCTCGAGGAGATGCGCGAGGACGATCGCGCCCGGCTGCTCTCGCTGCCCTTCAAACTGGTCCCCGCGCGCCACCGCCTCGACATGATCGACGATGAGATGCGCGCCCGCATCCTCGAAGCGCGAAGGCTGTTCGCCGGTGAGCTGCCCGAGGACCTTGCCGGTGCCGTCGAGTTCTTCGACAGTGAGCGTTACAACGCCGCCGCCATGCTCCAGGACAACATCCTGTTTGGCAAAGTGATCTACGGCCAGGCCCAATCGCAAACGCGAGTTGCGGCGATGATCACTGAAACTCTGGAAGCGCTCGACCTCACCAAAGCGGTGATGGAGGCCGGGCTCGATTACCATGTCGGCGTCGCTGGCTCACGCCTCTCCGGCGCCCAGCGCCAGAAGCTCGGCTTCGCCCGGTCGATCATCAAGCGGCCCGATGTGTTGGTCGTCAACGAGGGCATCACGGCGCTGGACAGTGCGGCCCAGACGCAGGTTCTCAAAGCCGTGCTCAAGGCATTCGAGGGCAAAGCCGTGATCTGGGCCTTGCACAGACCCTCGTATGCCAAGAATTTCGACCGCGTCGTCGTTATGCGCGGCGGTCGCATCGTCGAACAGGGCAAATTTGACGATTTGAATAAATCGGGTACGGCGCTCCACGATTTGCTACAAACGGAATAGGGCGCCAGGGAGAAATCCGAAGGGCCAGGGAGAAAACCGATGGGTTTGAACGAGGAAGTCGAACTCTTACGCAATATACCGCTGTTCGCCAATATCGCGCCATCGAAGCTTAAGCTGCTGGCTTTCACCAGCGAGCGGATCAGCTACGACGCCAACCAGGTGCTGTTCAATCAGGGCGAGATCGGTGATGCCGCATTCATCATTATCGAGGGCGAGGCCGACATCACGATCGATTCGCCGCAAGGCCCGATCACCGTCGCCACAGTCGGGCGCAACGATATCATCGGCGAGATCGCGATCCTGTGCGACGTGCCGAGGACGGCCTCGGTCAGGGCCAAGAACAAGCTCGAAACGCTCGTCATCTCAAAGGATCTGTTTTTCCGGCTGATCATGGAATTTCCGCAGATCGCGGTCGAGATTATGCGCGAGTTGGCCCATCGCCTAAATCAGGCGAACGAAAAACTGCGCGAAGCCCTCGCCGGCGACACCAAAAAATAGCGCCGGGCCAAAGAAGTATCTCTCAGGCGGACGAGACAATGAACCGTCTGGACCGCATGATCGCCCGCCTCACCACCCAGCGCGCCTGCCTGTCCGCGGCACTGGCGCTGATCACCGATATTCCCGGCCCCATCCTCGAAATCGGCTACGGCAAGGGCCGGAGCTACGACTTCCTACGCCACGCCGCCCCATCGCGCGAAATCTACGCTTTCGACCATGACGGCGTGCCGCGCACAAGCTGGGGCCCGGACGAGGATCACTTCTTTGCTGGCGATTTTCGCCAAGCCTTTGGTTTGGTTCTGGAGCGTACCGGCGTGCGTGCGGTTCTCGCCCATTGCGATATCGGCAGTGAGGATGAAGCCCGCGACGCCGAACTCGCGCGCTGGATGGCCGGCGCCCTTCCCGACCTGATGGCGACAGCAAGTATCGTCGTCAGCGACCGTGAACTGGCGATCGCCGGCGCCCGATCCCTGAACCTGCCCGAGGACGCCTCGGATTTTCCTTACTTCATGGTGCGACTGCCGGCGGGGTAGATATTTCATTGTCCCCCTCGCCGGAACCCGCTGCCCACTATCACATATCGATATCGACGATCACCGGGACGTGATCCGAGGGGCGTTCCCAATCGCGAGCGTCCTTCAGTATTGTGGCGGATCGCAAGGCAGCGGTCAGGGCTGGGGTCACCCAGACATGGTCGAGGCGGCGCCCGCGATCGCCCTTGCGCCAGTTGGGCGAGCGGTAGCTCCACCAGCTATAGAGCTTTTCTTCGGGCGGTATGAAGTGGCGGACCACATCAACCCAGCCGTGGGCCGCCATCACTTTGCCAAGCAGCTCGACCTCGACCGGGGTGTGGCTGACAATTTTGAGGAGTTGCTTATGCGACCAGACGTCGGTCTCCAGCGGCGCGACGTTGAGATCGCCGAGCATTACCGCTGGCGCGCCATTGCCCGAGCGTTTCTTCCACCAGCGCGCCATCTCGCGCATGAAATCGAGCTTGTGGGCGAACTTCTCGTTGGAATCGGGGTCGGGCTCATCGCCGCCGGAGGGAACGTAAAAATTGTGCACTTCCAAACCGCTCGGTAGGCGCGCCGCGACGTGCCGGCAATCTTGCTTGCCGCACCAGTCGCGCGAGCCGGCATCCTCGATGGGCAGCCGCGAAAGGATAGCGACGCCGTTATATCCCTTCATGCCGCGAAAGAGGATGTGGCGGTAGCCGAGGGCCAGAACACCATCCATGGGAAACGCCTCGTCGGGGACCTTAGTTTCCTGAAGGCAAAGTAGATCCGGCTTGGCCTCCTCGGTCAGTTTCTTGACCAAGGGCAGCCGCAAGCGTAGCGAATTGATATTCCAGCTAACGATCCTCATAGATATTCCACCGCACATTTCTGGTTTTACCCGCATCGCTCCCCTTATGCCCCGGCTTCCGGCCCGGGCGCCACCAGATAGTGATAGCTGTAGGCGCGATGGTAGCCGAGCCCCTTATAAAGCGCCCGCGCCGGCACATTATCGCGCTCGACGTGCAAGTAGATCGAACCCGTGCCGCGCTCATTCGCCCAGGCTCCTAGAGCAGGATATTATTAGTTGGATACGGTTTGACCGGATTACCTTTTGTCGTGGCAAGACGCGCCTCGCATGGCGATGCTGGAGCCACGGCAAAGGGGCGCAAGTCGCGGGCAAGGTAGCGCCGCTCGGTCTCGTCGATCGCAGGACCGAGAGCCTTGCCGTTCCACGCGAAGGGTTGAACCGAATTTGCCCGCCGCGTTACTCCGCCGGTAAAGCCGAGCCGTCATCCGTCCAGGGAATCGTGTATTTCAGTCGGCTATGCGGCAGCGCTCAGGGTCTCCAGTCTACCCGCCGACGCCTCCGACCTCCCGGCCAAGCCTATTATTCCGCCGCCCGCGCCGGAACGTCCCGCGCACGCTCCCGTGTATGTTCTCGCGCCGCATCGCCAAATGCAGCGAACAGGGCTTGGGAGAAGTCGCTCTCCCAGAAGCGCCATTCGGGGTGCCACTGGATGCCGATGACGAAACGCCCAGGCTCATCGAGCCGAACCGCCTCGATGGTGCCGTCGGGCGCGTGGGCTTCGGCGACCAGCTTCGGCGCCAGCCGGTCGATGCCCTGGGCGTGCAGCGAGTTGACGCTAATTGTGCTCGATCCTGTTAGGCGGGCGAGCATCCCGCCGGCGGCAAGCGTCACTTCGTGAGCCGGCCCGTAGCGTTGCTCGACCGGCAGCTCTATCGGTCCGCGATGATCGGCGCGACCGGGCAGATCCTGGATGCTCTGGTGCAGCGTGCCGCCAAGCACGACGTTGAGCTCCTGTATCCCCCGACACAGCGCCAGGATGGGCAGCCCGCGATCTAGCGCGCCCTCGATCAGCGGTAACACCGCCGCATCGCGCACCGGGTCGTGGCTTGTCCCCGGCGCACTGGTCGGTCCGCCATAGTGACGCGGATCGATATTCGAAGGGCTGCCGGTGACGAAGAGAGCGTCGAGTCGGTCCAGGAACACACCGCAATCGACCGCGCCTCGGCCGCCCGGGTCGAGCGAGGGGATGATGACCGGGATGCCTGCCGCGCCTTCGGACACGGCGCGTAAATATTTCCCACCGGCCCTGTGATAGTCGAGCCCATCGATCTCCTGCACGCAGGCCGGCAGTCCGATCAGCGGCGCCTTGTCCCCCATCGATTTGGTCATGGAGCCCGTCCCTTCGCTCGTTGTTCCGTGGCGGTCTAACTGGCGGCGGCCGGACCGATTGGCAGGTGCAGGACTTGGAATGCGTGGACGTTCTGGCCATATTTCGTCCATGGATGCGCTCACCGAGGCCATTCTGCCTTACAAAAGCATCGCTGTGGCGGTCTGGTTCGCGTTGTTTTTTGTCGCCGAGCGGGCCTACCCGGCGGCCATTACTAACCGCGGCTGGTTCGGCGACTGGCCACGCCTCTTGCGCAACGGCGGTTTGTTCGCGGCAAATTCGGGCCTTTCGCTTTTGGTCATCCTGCCGCTTTCCTTGTGGGCGGCGGGCTTCGAAGTCGGGCTGCGACCCGCCTGGTGGAGCGGCTGGGCCGGGCTGGGCCTCGATCTGCTGTTGCTCGATTTCTGGATTTATTGGTGGCACCGCGCCAACCATGCCGTCCCGCTGTTCTGGCGTTTCCACGAGGTTCACCATCTCGACCGCTTCCTCGACGCCACTTCTGCCGTGCGCTTTCATTTCGGCGAGGTGCTGCTGTCGGCTTCGGTTCGCGCTTGCGTCATTATCGCCTTCGGCATTCCCTTCACCAATATCGTTGTCTTCGAAGGAGTTTTGTTGTTCTCAGTGATCTTCCACCATTCGAACCTGCGGCTGGCGCGCTGGGTCGAGAAGCCGGCGTCGCTTCTCATCATCACCCCGGGCATCCATTGGGTCCATCACCACGCGGTCCGCGCCGACACCGATTCGAACTACGGAACTTTGTTCAGTTTCTGGGACCGGCTGTTCGGCAGCATGAGCCCAACCAAGCGTACGCTTGATATGGAAATTGGGACCGAGAACCGCCCCGAGCCCAGCTTTCTGGGTCTTCTCCTCAGCCCCTTCCGTCAGCGGTAGTCTCCGCCACCGCCCTTGCCGGTCCGCTCGAAAAGGAACAGTTTTGGATCGAGTTTGACCCCCTCGCGGATGTCGATCAGGACGACCTTGGTCCGCCTCCGCTGGGCGTCGATGACGATCCATTCGCGCAGCTTCAACGGATTGGTAACGAACATCAGGTGGAGCGAACCCTTGTCGGGGCGTCCCTTCTCGGCGACGCTGACATAGATGCGACCATTGAGGCGCTTGACGCCGATGACACGGATACGGCCGCTGAACCGGATCTTGTCGGCCAGCAGGAAAGAAGCAGGAGAGGCCGATAGCGGCAGATGCGTCACCTGATCGAGTTTGCGATCGTAGAGAATGAGAATCTTGCCAGTCGAAACGATGAGCAACGGCACCGGGGGCTTGTACTCGATGCGCATGCGCCCGGGCCGCTGGATATAGATCCTTCCCTCGGCGATGCCGCCATTCTGGGAGACTTGGATGAACCGCGCCTGGAACGAGCGGATTCCGTTGAGGTAGGCCGAAACCTGCGCCACCGTCGCCTTTTCTTCCGGCTTCAGCGCAGCCGCGCCTTGCGCCGAGTTCCCAAGCGTCGAAGCTAGGGCGATGATAAGAACGGCGGTAAGGTTGGCTAGTTTTGCGTGAAATCGCTCGATCATCTTCGCTCGTCCATTTTATCCTGCGCCTTAAGGTATTCAGAGAATTTGGCGGCAACGTGGCCACTGGCTAGCCCATGCTCTAACTCGGCGGCAGGTCCATTCGTTTGATCTTTCCGCGCTTCGGCGCGCCGCCCCCGCCCCGGACTGGCGGCTTCTGAAATAGAAATTTTACCGGGTCGATGGGGGCGTCGACCCTTGGGTCGAGGAGGACGATGCGGGTGGATTTGCGTTTGGCGTCGAGCACCGTCCATTCCTTGATCATCAATGGCCGGCGCGAGAATGTGAGCTGCAGGGTGCCGGCGCTCCCGCCACTGCGCGGGACTACGGTCAGCACGTAGGCGTTGGCCCGGCGGCTGACCTTGGTGACCGATACTTTACGGCTGAGATCGACGCGGTTGCCAAGCAGGAAGGCGGCCGGGGAGACGCTCATCGGCAGATGCGTGACCTGGTCGGTCTTGCCGCTGTAGACAATCAGCATTCTGCCCGTCGAAATAATCAGAAAGCGGTGCGGCGGCGCGTATTCGATACGTAGCTTGCCGGGCCGCTGCAAGTGCAGCGTTCCCTCGGCGATCCAGCCGTTGCTTTCCACCTGGACGAAACGCGCCGTCAGGGTGCGGATGGTGTTGAGATAGCTTTCGACCTGGCGGACGATGCGGCGGTCGTCGTTGCTCAGAGCCGCCAAGGCCCGGATCGGCGCCAGTTCTCCGATCGAGGCCGCCAGGATGACCATTACAAACGCTCGCCGCACGCTCATTGTTAGCGGCGGGACGAGTGAGCGATCACCCACCCAACCCCAGCACTTCGCGCTTGCCGGCATTGTTGGCTTGGGTGACGATACCCTCGGCCTCCATCCGCTCGATCAGCCGGGCGGCGCGGTTGTAGCCGATTTGCAGATGGCGTTGGATGAAACTGGTCGAAGCTTTGCCTTCACGCAGCACAAGATCCACGGCCTGCTGATAGAGCTCGTCGGTGGCGCCGCCGCCGCTCAGATCGGGGAACAGCGTGATGTCGTCGGCCTCGGTGACCGCCGAAACATAGTCGGGCTGACCTTGGGTTTTTAGGTAGCGAACCACATCCTCGACTTCGCGGTCGGAGACGAATGGGCCATGCACGCGGCTGACGCGGCCGCCGCCGGCCATGTAGAGCATGTCGCCCTGGCCCAGCAGTTGTTCGGCCCCCTGCTCGCCGAGGATCGTCCGGCTATCGATCTTGGAGGTCACTTGAAAGCTGATGCGGGTCGGGAAATTGGCCTTGATCGTCCCGGTGATGACATCGACCGACGGCCGCTGAGTGGCCATGATCAGATGAATCCCCGCCGCCCGGGCCATCTGGGCTAGGCGTTGGACCGCCATCTCGATGTCTTTGCCGGCGACCAGCATCAAATCGGCCATTTCGTCGACGACGACGACGATGTAAGGCAGCGGGGTCAGCTCGAGTTCTTCTTCTTCGTAAACCGGCTGCCCGCTTTCGTTGTCGAAACCGGTCTGCACGCTTCGCTTCAAACGCTTGCCCTTGGCGCGGGCTTCGGCAATGCGGGCGTTATAGCCTTGGATGTTGCGCACCCCCAGCTTCGACATTTCCTGATAGCGCTCTTCCATCTCGCGCACCGCCCATTTGAGCGCGATAACTGCCTTGCGCGGATCGGTGACCACCGGGGTCAGGAGTTGGGGAATGCCTTCATAGACCGACAGCTCCAGCATTTTGGGGTCGATCATGATGAACTTGCACTGCTCGGGCGGCAATCGGTAGAGCAGCGAAAGTATCAGGGTGTTGATGCCCACCGACTTGCCGCTGCCGGTGGTCCCGGCGATCAGCAGGTGGGGCATGCGCGAGAGGTCGACAATGACCGGCGCACCGCCGATATCCTTGCCCAGCACCAGGGTCAGCCCGGCGGGGCTGCGCTCGTAGCTCTCGGTAGCCAGCAGCTCGCGCAAATAGACCATCTCGCGGTTTGCGTTGGGCAGCTCGATGCCCAGCACGCTGCGTCCGGGGATCACTGCGACACGGACCGAAACCGCACTCATCGAACGGGCGATATCGTCGGACAGGTTGACAATGCGCGATGATTTGACCCCTGGCGCCGGCTCGAACTCGTAGAGCGTAATAACCGGTCCCGGACGCACTTTGGCGATGTGGCCGCTGATGCCGTAATCTTCGAGCACTGATTCGAGAAGCTTAGCATTGTGTGACAGGGCGGCTTCGTCGAGGGCGCCGCTCCCGGTAACTGAAGCGAGTTTCAAAAAACCAAGCTCGGGAAGCTGGTAGCGGCCGCCGCCGCCGAGATTGAGAGCCGGTTGACGCTCGGCATGAGCTGCGGGACGCTCTGCCTTGATGCGAGGCTCAACCATCGGCCCCGGGCTGGCGCGGCGTTGCGCGATCTCGGAGCCAGCGATGCTGGGCTCGATCCGTTCCAGCATTTTGCGGCTCTTAGCGTTGCGCGCCGGGCGCTTTTGTGAGCCAGTTCCATCGTGATCGCCGCGGCCGAACAGTGGGCGGACGATTGCCCTTGCACCGCGATAGAAGCTGCGTGTGAACACGAAAAGCCCCAAGATCCAGTCGCGCCATCGCATCGCCAGCGCCGGCGTCAGCGCGGCGAGGAAAACCACCGCCGCGCCGGCCCCGATCATCCACGGCTTGGACTTGACCCCGGTCATCGCGATCAAATCGCTGATCCCGGTTTGCAGCAGTGTGCCGACGAACCCGCCAAGCCCAGCACGCAGGGGCCAGGCTTCGGGCGCCGGGATCGCGGCCAGGGCGATGGTGCCGGCGAGGACGGCGAAGGGCACCATGGCGAAACGCAGCCACCACGGGGCGAGCACGCGCCCGGTCATCAGCCGCCAGCCCCACACCGACGGCACCAGTGCGAACAGCGCAGCGGCAGTGCCGATCGTCTGTAGCAGTAAATCGGCGAGGTAGGCGCCCGGCAGGCTCAAAAGATTGCGCGCGGGGCCCGCTGTGGCGCGGTTGAAGGAAGGATCGCCAGCATTGAACGAGAGAAGCGAAACGACGACAGCCAGCCCAACCACGAGAAGCGCCAGCCCGGCAAGCTGCACCGCCCGCCGGCGCAGGCCGGCGGCCAGCCCCGGTGGCATAAAGAAGGATTTCGAGTTTGTGCGGGCCCCAGCGCCCCTGATGACATTGGCCATGCGAGCGTTCCAAATCCAAAATTAACTTCGCGACGCAGCGTCTAGTACAAAACCGAAACGATTCTACGTCCGGTCTGGCCTCGGGTGCAAGCCGTCGGCCCACCTAGGCGCCCGTGATATCCCAAGCCGACCACGGTACGGTCTGCTTCGCTCGCCAAATGAGGCACAGAATGTGGGTAAATTATGGACGCCAATTTTTGACGCGTTATTCGGCGCCGGCCTCGATTATGCCGCCGCCGATTTAGCCATCGCCCGGCGCAGCTGATCCACCGCCTCGGGGTGCAACAAGAACGCCAGATCGAAGGAGCCGAGGTCGAAGCCGATAACCAACTCCCCCGGTTCGTCGCCGGCGCCGGCGGCAATTTGCTTGATCCGGATGGGAACCGCCGAGATGGTTTTCTTGGCGGTACCGTCGGCCACGATGCCTGCATCGGCCCGGTTCTTATCGGCCAGCAGGCCGAGACCGATCAGCCAACTAAGCAATTTTTCGAGGTCTGCGGTTGTGCAGGCATAAGAATGTTCTTCGCCGTCTTCGGTCTCGATATCGAAGGCGACCGCCTGACCGTCCTGCTGGGACGCGCCGTTCTTCAACGATTTGATAAATTCGGGTGCGATCCCGTCAATGCCACGCTCCGCCTGAATGTGTAATTGATCTCGAATTTGGGCTCGTTCTATACCCAAGCAGCAGCGGCAGAGTCACGCAAGAAAACGCCCGTGCAAGAAAAAGGGGGCCCCGCCAGAGCCCCCTTTACGTTGGTCTCGGACACCTTAATCTCTTATTGGACCGCCTCACCGTGCAGCCGCAGATCGAGACTGTCGCCTTCTTCCTCCTCTGAAACCCTGAGACCGATGGTAACCTTGATCGCGAACAACAAGATCGCAGTGACTACCGCGCACCAAATTATGGTGCCGAGGATGCCGTAGACCTGGGTCAGGATCTGACCGACATTGCCCTCGATTGCACCCGCGGTGCCGCCGATCGCCTTTTCGGCGAAGACCCCCGTCAGGAGGGCACCGACGATGCCACCGACCCCATGGATGCCGAAGACATCGAGGGCGTCGTCATAGCCGAGCCGCCGCTTGAGCGACGTCGAAGCCCAGTAGCAGGCCAGCCCGGCGATCAAGCCGATGGCCAAGCCGCCGACCGGGCCGACGAAGCCCGACGCAGGCGTGATTCCGACCAGCCCGGCGATGGCGCCCGAAAGGATGCCCAGGACGGTGGGCTTGCCACGGATCATCCACTCGGCGCTGAGCCAAGCCAACGCCGCCGCGGCGGAGGCGATCTGGGTCACCGCCATGGCCATGCCTGCACTGCCGTCGGCGGCCAGCGCCGAGCCGGCGTTGAAGCCGAACCAGCCGACCCACAACAAAGACGCGCCGACCAGGCTGAGGACCAGATTATGCGGTGCCATCTCGACCTTCCGGTAGCCGAGCCTCTTGCCGATGAATATCGCCGCCACCAGGCCGGCAATGCCCGAATTTATATGCACGACGGTGCCGCCGGCGAAGTCGAGCACGCCCAGCTTGCCGATCCAGCCCTCGCCGCCCCAGACCCAGTGGGCGATCGGCGCGTAAACGAAGATCAGCCACAATATCGTGAAGACGACGACAGCGGGAAATTTCACCCGGTCGGCGAAGGCGCCGACGATCAG
Source organism: Alphaproteobacteria bacterium (assembly GCA_027295145.1). Classification (GTDB taxonomy): domain Bacteria; phylum Pseudomonadota; class Alphaproteobacteria; order JAPULJ01; family JAPULJ01; genus JAPULJ01. The sequence goes on from JAPULJ010000690.1 coordinate 21,135, forward strand.
CGCCGGGGTGATGATGGCGAAAGTCATCTGGAAGGTCATGAAGACGCTTTCGGGGATGGTGCCCGACAGCGAGTCCTTGCCCATGCCGGCGAGGAACGCCTTCGACAAGCCGCCCCAATAGGCGCCGTCGCCGCCAAAGGCGATGCTGTATGCGACGGCAAACCAGACGATGGTGGCAATGCAGGTGATGGCAAAGACCTGCATGACGATGGTCAGCACATTCCTTTTGCGCACCATGCCGCCATAAAAGAGCGCCAGACCGGGGACCGTCATCAACAGGACCAGAGCGGTGGCGGTCAGCATCCAGGCGGTGTCGCCCGAATCGAGTTTTGCCGTCTCGGCCGCCAACGCACCGGCCGGCAGACCGGTCAGCGCCAATCCGGCGAGTGCCAGAATGCTGACGAACTTACCTATCGCCGGTAGATTGAAAATACGGGCCAGCGAGGCGATCGCGGTATTGAATGGGTTTGGGTTTCTCATCGCTGCGCCTCCTACAACGCGTCGTTGTTCTTTTCGCCGGTGCGGATGCGCACGGCCTGAGAGATGTCGGTGACGAACACCTTGCCGTCGCCGATATTGCCGGTTCGGGCCGCCTTGATGATCGCCTCGATTGCCGGCTCGGCCAGTTGGTCGGTGACCGCGACGTCGATGCGGACCTTGGGCACGAAGCTGATTTCGTACTCGGCGCCGCGATAGATTTCAGTGTGGCCTTTCTGACGGCCAAAGCCTTTGACCTCGGATACCGTCAGCCCCTCGACGCCGATCGAGGTCAGCGCCTCGCGCACCTCGTCGAGCTTGAAGGGTTTGACGATGGCTGTAATGAATTTCATTGCTTCCCTCTCCTCTTAGGTAACGCCTTCAGGGCTGCCCCAACCCCCGCGCGCGTGCAACATCGGCCGCCGCGGGCCCGCCCCAATGGGACGCGTTTTGCCACTGAAAGGCCCGATCCGCCCTTAACCTTTCAATAACCATGCCAGTTTGTGTGCAGCGCAGCATTAGGGGTAAATCGCCAGCCGATGCAGCGTTTTTGACCGTTCGTTCACCAGCGCACGCGCCGGGCCCGCCGGCCAATCGGTTATAAATTGCTCAATAATTGAGCAAATTGAATATCCACTTCGGAAATTGCCAAATATTTAGGCAGCACCACACAACTCCCCAAAAAGGCGGCCATTGGTCGCATGGCCTGCGCTGGACACGCTGTGCCGGCGCGCGCATGGTCGGGGCCATGACGCGGATACCGAAGCGACGCACCAACGCCGGCGGAGACGCCGAACCCGATGTCGGACACACACAAGCCGATGTTCTGATTGTTGGTGGTGGTTTGGTTGGGCTGTCGCTGGCGGCTTCCCTCGGCGGGGCCGGGCTGACGGTTGCCGTCGTCGACCGGGAGGATCCGGGGACCATGCTGGCTGCCGCCTATGATGGCCGCGCTGCGGCAATCGCTTATGGCTCGCGGCGCGTTCTCGAAACCGCCGGCGTTTGGCCAGGCATGGCAGCCGACGCCGAGCCGATCCTCGAAATCCGCGTCTCCGACGGCGCCTCGCCTCTGTTCCTGCACTTCGACCATCAGGAAGTCGGCAAAGAGCCCCTCGGGCATATCGTGGAAAACCGCTCGACCCGGCGGGCGCTGCATGACCGGGTCGGCAAGATTGCCGATGTGACACTCCACGCGCCGGCCGAACTCGCCGGGCTCGAGACCACCGCCGGCGCCGTCGATGCCACTTTAAGCAATGGAGCAAGGATCACCGCGCCGCTCCTCGTCGCTGCCGACGGTCGCAATTCGGCGTTGCGCCGCCGCGCCGGCATCGCCGTAACCGCCTGGCGTTACAAACAGACTGGGATCGTCTGCACAATGGGTCATGAGCGCCCCCATCGCGGTATCGCCCACGAGCGTTTCCTGCCTTCCGGGCCCTTCGCCGTGCTGCCGATGACCGATGATCCCAAGGAAGGCCACCGCTCATCGATCGTGTGGACAGAGCGTGCGGCGTTGGCGCCGGCGATGATGGCGCTCGACGACGCGCAGTTTTCAGCGGAGTTGGCTCAACGCTTTGGGCCCTGGCTGGGCGCGGTGCGGGTTCTGGGACAGCGTTGGTCCTACCCGCTCGCTCTGCTCAATGCCGAGCGTTATATCGACGATCGATTGGCCCTAGTTGGCGATTCGGCCCACGCCCTGCACCCGATCGCCGGGCAAGGGCTCAATCTCGGCATCCGCGATGTTGCCGCGCTGGCCGAGGTACTGGTCGACGCCAAGCGACTAGGCCTCGATCTTGGTTCGAGCGGCGTGCTAGAGCGCTACCAGCGCTGGCGGCGCGTCGATGCGGTGTTACTTCTGGCCGCGACCGACGTCCTCAACCGTCTGTTTTCCAACGATATTACGCCGGTCCGCCTGGCTCGCGATATCGGATTGGCGGCAGTCAACCAGCTGGGTCCGGCTCGGCGCTTCTTCATGCGACACTCAATGGGAATACAAGGCGAGCTACCCCGCATGATCCGGGGCGAAGAGCTGTAGTTTCGAGTTCTATTGAGAGCCTTTGTACAAAGCCCGTCACCGCGGACTTGATCCGGGGTCTATGCGATGATTGGGACAGAACCAGAATTCGCCACACATTCGCTGGACCTCGGATCAAGTCCGCGGTGACGGCGGTTGGGTGGGTGCGTGGAGCTCGCGCCTCGAATGACGACGAGCGCGCTTTCCCGCTCAAGGTTCCCGACTAAGGCCCTTGGCTTCGAGTTGGTCGAGGTAGCTTTGCCAGATTTCTTCCTGGGACCGCCCCAGCCCGTAGAGATAGTCCCAGGTAAAGATGCCGGTTTCGTGCAGATCATCGAAGATGATCCGAACGGCGTAGTTGCCGACCGGCTCGACCTCCATGATGCCGACATGGGCCCGGCCAACGACCAGTTGGTGCTGCCCCGGCCCGTGGCCCTGGACCTCGGCCGAGGGGCTTTCGACGCGCAGGAACTCGGCCGGAAAGGCGAAGTTTTCGCCACCTTCGAATGACACATGCAAGCACTTGGCGGCGCGGTCGAGACGGACCTCGGTGGGCCAGCGTTCGCTCGATGTTGCGGAGGTGGCCACGGCTCAACGATCCTCGATGATTCGCGCTTCGTCTTCGAGCATGATCGGGATGCCGTCGCGGATGGGAAAGGCAAGCCCGGCGGTTTCGCTGATCAGTTCCTGGCGCTTGCGGTCGTAGCGTAGCGGCTTGTGGGTCACCGGGCAGACCAGCAACTCCAGCAGCTTGGCGTCGACCACTTGCTTGTGCGGCCTCTTGGCCGGCTCTTTCTTGGATTCGGTTGCTGGCATATTGGAGGTTTCTCCCGTCTGTGACGCCCTGTCAACGCTGGCCAGTCAGTGATGTTCAGCCGACGTTCCGAAAGTACCGGCAACGGACATTTCGACGAGCGTTGTCAGCATCTGCGCACGATCGTTGAGGTTCGGGCATTCGAGCAAGGCCTGCTTCTCGCTCGGCGCGAAGGGGCAGATCATAGTCATCGCCGCGATCAGCAATTCGTCGGCCGCTTCTTCGGAGCGGTCCCAGTCGCCGCCCACTCCGCGCGCCGCGAAATAGGCGTTCAGGCCCGACAGCAGGCGCTCGCGATCGAATGCCCCCTCGCCCGGCTCGTCGAGATCGCCTGCGAAGCGCGCGTAGTCGGCGGTAACGCGCCGGTATCCGCGCGCTGGCGGTAGCTCGCCGACGACATCGAAGCGGCACAGGCCGAGCAGAGTGATGAGCTTTCGTCCGTCCTCGTTCCGCTGGGTCTCGACGATCCGGCCGAGACAACCGGCGCCGTAGATCTCGGGCGTGTCGTCGGGCTCCTGACGCTCGGTCTGGCGCGGTTGGATCATGCCGATGACACCGTCGCCGGCACTCGCGTCCTCTATCATGGCCAAATAGCGGGGCTCGAATATGTGCAGCGGCAAATGGGCGCGGGGCAGGAGCACGGCGCCGGAAAGCGGGAAGATCGGCACCTCTCGCGGCAACTGGCGAATGTCATTTGGTGCTGTCTCGATCATCGGCGCCCTATGAGAACAGGATCGAGGACAGGCGCCGGCGGCCGTTCACCGTCGCTTCGTGGGTCGGGCCCAAGGCATCGAAAAATTTGACCAGTTGTTTGCGTGCCGCTTCCTCTTCCCAAGCGCGGTCGAGACCCACCGATTCGAGTAAATGATCAATCGCGCTCTGCGCATTACCAGCGCTGAACAGGGCGGTGGCGAGATCGATGCGGGCCTGATGGTCGTTGGCGTTCTGCTCGACGCGGTAGCGCAGATCGTCGCTGTCCCCTGCCGCCTCGCCCTGTTCGGCCAGCTCCAGCGCGGCCTTGGCGGCAGTGATGTCGGCGTTCTTGTCCGCCTCGGGTGGCAGCTTGGCGAGCACCGCGCGCGCTTCATCGAAGGTTCCCGCGGCAATGGCGCAGCGCGCCAAACCGGCAAGAGCAGCGATATTGGTTTCGTCCTGGGCCAGGACTTGGTTGAATATATTACCGGCAGCGTCGGTCTCGCCGTCCTCGAGCAGCTTCTTGGCCATGGCAATCGCCTCGTCGACAGGCGATGGTCCCTGCTCGCCGGCGAGGCGTTTGATAAATTCCTTTATCTGGCTTTCCGGCACCGCCCCGGTGAAACCGTCGACCGGGCGGCCGTCCTTGAAGGCGAAGACGGTGGGGATCGACTGGACCCGTAGCTGCGCCGCCAGATCCTTGTTCGCGTCGACATCGATCTTGACCATCCGCACCGCGCCCTGCGCCTCGCCGACCAGCTTTTCCAGCATTGGGGTCAGCTGCTTGCAGGGGCCGCACCATTCGGCCCAGAAATCGACGATCACCGGGACTTCACGTGAGGCCTCGATGACGTCGGCGGCAAAGTTCGCGGTATCGCTGTCCTTGATCGCCGGAGCGCCGGACGGGGGGGCCGCGGGGGAGAGAACGTGTTCCATATCGGCTCGCGTGTGTTGTCAGAGAATTCGCGGACCACAAACAGCCCGGCATCTCATGAAAGATGGCGGCTCCGCTAGGCTCCGGCAAGTCCTACCGCGCTTTCGCCACCTCGCTATCCAGGTCGAGGATCACCGGCTGGTGGCCGCAATCATCGATAAAGCGCAGCAGATCGCGGGCGGCGATCGCCGTCGTCGCCTCGTTGGTCAGCGGGTGGTAGTTGAGCGGGTCGCGTTCAAGCATCGCCTTGTCGAGCACGATGGTGACCTGCAAATCCTCGTCGTTGATCAGCCCGAAAGGTGTGACTGCTCCCGGCGTGACCCCGAGGACTTCGAGCAAAAGCTCGGGCTTGCCGAAGGACAGGCTGCCCTTGGCGCCGAGCATCCGGCGAAGCGATTTGATATCGATCGGCCGGTCCTCCAGCGCGACGAGCAGCCACAATGTGCCCTTCTTGTCCTTCAGGAACAAAGATTTGCAGTGACCGCCGGGCAACTCGCCGCGCAGGCGCTTGCTCTCCTCGACGGTGAAAAGCGGGGGATGACGGTGGGTCGTCACTTCGATGCCGAGGGCGCCCAGGCGGGCCAGCAATTGTTCGGGGGTTGCGCTCATTGCCGCACCATACAAATTAGAGCCCCCAAGGCAACGCCTCGCCGATCGTTAAGCAACCCGCTTGCAAACCGGCCAGCGCGGCGTAAGATGCCGCCGCCCGGCGCTGGGCAGATGTCCGGCAAGGGGCAGACCCTTCGCGGGAGTAGCTCAGTGGTAGAGCATCACGTTGCCAACGTGAGGGTCGCGAGTTCAAATCTCGTCTCCCGCTCCAATTAAATCAGGGGCTTAGCCGGAAATGGCTA
>JAPULJ010000691.1 GCA_027295145.1 Alphaproteobacteria bacterium
GGAGGACGGCACCCGTTGTGCGGAATGGGTGTTACGTCCCGAATCGAGGTAATGGTAAATCCTACAGCCTGAAGCGCGCGCAAGGCCGATTCCCGGCCCGAGCCGGGCCCGCGCACCTCTACTTCCAAAGTCTTCACGCCATGCTCCTGGGCCTTTTTGCCGGCATCGGAGGCCGCCATCTGGGCCGCATAAGGCGTCGACTTGCGCGAGCCGCGGAAGCCCTGCTGGCCCGCCGATGACCAGGCGATCGTGTTGCCCTGGGCGTCGGTGATCGTGATCATCGTGTTGTTGTACGACGCGCTCACATGTGCCACGCCAGAGGTGATGTTCTTGCGCTCGCGCCGGCGCACCCGGCTGTGGGCTTCTTTGGCCATGATCCTTCCCTAGACCGCCTTTTTCTTGCCGGCGATGGGCCTGGCCGGACCCTTGCGGGTCCGCGCGTTGGTATGCGTGCGCTGGCCGCGGACCGGCAGACGGCGCCGGTGGCGCAGGCCCCGATAGCAGCCAAGATCCATCAAGCGCTTGATATTCATCGAAGTTTCGCGCCTGAGTTCACCCTCGATCCGGTAGTCCTTATCGATGATCTGGCGAATCTGCATGACTTCGGCGTCGGTCAGGTCCTGGACCCGGCGTTCTGGCGGCAACCCAGCGGCCTCCCGGATTTGCCGGGCCTTGGTGCGGCCAATGCCATAGATGTAAGTCAGCGCGATCTCGACACGCTTATTTGTCGGAATATTTACGCCGGCGATCCGAGCCAAACCGCTATCTCCTCACAAAAACAGTCGGCGCCGAGGCCGTGGGCCAATTTCGATGCCCGACTTCGACGTGCCTTGAAAATTCGATGATCATGCGACCGAAGGGGCGCGATTATCAGCAGATATCGCCTTCCAGTCAACTATTTAGGCAACCTCAAGCGCCGTTTCAATCTGGCGGGCCACCTCCTCCATATCGGCCATGCCGTCGACCGAATGGAGTTTGCCCCGAGCCCGGTAGTAGTCTAGCAGTGGGGTGGTTTGATTGTAATAGGCCTGGAGCCGGGCCCGCATCGCGTCCTCATTGTCGTCGCTGCGCCGCTTGAATTCCGTTCCGCCGCAGACATCGCACTTGCCCTCGTCCTTGAGGCGTTTGAACCTGTCGTGGTAGCCCTGGCCGCAGTTCGCGCAGGTGAAACGGCCGGTTACCCGTTCTACAAGCAATTCATCGTCGACTTTCAACTCGATGACGCGGTCGAGCCGGCGCCCCTTTTGGGTCAGCATGGCGTCGATCGCGTCGGCTTGGGCGGTGTTCCGTGGCACGCCATCGAGGATGAAGCCCTGGCCTGCGTCCAGCTGATCGAGCCTGTCGGCGATTAGTTCGGAAATCACCTCATCGGGGACTAGGTTTCCGGCGTCCATGATGGCCTTTGCCCGCTTTCCCACCGCCGTTCCAGCCGCCACGGCGGCGCGCAGCATATCGCCCGTGGATAGTTGGACCAGTCCATACCTCTCCTGCAACCGCTGAGCCTGCGTTCCCTTGCCGGCGCCCGGCGGGCCCAGCAGGATCAGGTTCATCGTTTGCGGCCTCGCAACTTCGATTTCTTGATGAGTCCCTCATACTGGTGCGCCAGCAAGTGCGATTGCACCTGAGACACCGTATCCATCGACACCGTCACCACAATAAGCAGCGACGTCCCTCCGAAATAGAAGGGGATGGCAAAGCGCGAGATCAGGATCTCCGGCAGGACGGCAACCGCCACAAGATAGGTCGATCCCACGACCGTCAGACGGGTGAGCACGTAATCGAGGAATTCGGCCGTGTTCTTGCCCGGCCGGATTCCCGGAATGTAGCCGCCGTACTTCTTGAGGTTGTCGGCGGTGTCGCTGGGATTAAAGACGATCGCCGTATAGAAGAAGCAAAAGAAGACAATCCCGGTTGCGTACATCAGAAGGTACAGCGGCTGCCCCCGCCCCATGAGCGAGGTAACCGCGATCAGCCACTCCGCGCCGCCACCACCGCCAGTGGAGAAGTTGGCCAACGTAATCGGCAGGAGCAGAAGCGAAGAGGCGAAGATCACCGGAATCACGCCCGCCGTATTGAGCTTGAGCGGTATGTGGGAACTTTCGCCGCCGAACATCTTATTGCCCATCTGGCGCTTTGGGTACTGCACCAGGATGCGGCGCTGCGAGCGCTCGATGAATACGATGAATGCGATTACGACGATGACCATTACGAGTAAGATGCCGATGAAGGCTGGCGACAACGCGCCGGTGCGCCCGAGCTCCAGGGTGCCGACGAGGGCCGAGGGCAGGTTGGCCACGATGCCCGCGAAGATGATCAGCGAGATGCCATTGCCGACACCGCGGGCCGTCACCTGCTCGCCCAACCACATCAAAAAGATCGTGCCGCTGGTCAGGGTGATCACGGTGGTGACGCGGAAGAACGCGCCCGGATCGATGACCGCGCTGCCCACCGTGGACGCGAAGCTTTCCAGGCCGACCGCGATGCCGTAGGCCTGCAATGCGGCGAGAAGGACCGTGCCATAGCGCGTGAACTGATTGATTTTCTTGCGCCCCGACTCGCCTTCCTTCTTCAGCGCCGCGAACTTGGGCGACAGCGACGTCAAAAGCTGCATGATGATCGAGGCGGAGATGTAGGGCAGGATGTTGAGGGCAAAGATCGTCATGCGCCCCAAGGCGCCGCCGGCAAACACATCGAAGACGCCGAGGATGCCGCCCTGGTTCTGCCGGAAGATGTCCGCCATGACCTGGGAATCGATGCCGGGGATCGGAATGTAGGTTCCGAGGCGGTAGATCACGAGCATGCCCAGGGTGAACCAAAGGCGCTTCTTCAGTTCGGTCGCCTTCGAGAACGCGCCGAAGTTGATATTGCTCGCTAATTGCTCCGCGGCAGAGGCCATCGTCCTATCCTACACTTTTGCGCCCGAAGCGGTGGTGCGCTCCCTGGCGGACTATTCGTTACCGCCGCCGGCGGCTGGCTTTGCCTCCCCGGCTTTATCCCCTTTGCTCTTCACGCCTCCGCCGCCTTTGGTCTTGTCGCCTTTGGATTGGCCGCCCTTGGTCTTGTCGCCTTTGGTCTTGTCGCCTTTGGTCTGGCCCTTGCCGCCCTTTGCCTTACCGCGCGTGGCCTGTTCGATTTTGGCCTTTTTGGCCTCCGCTTCCTTTTTCGCGGCCTCGGCCCGCGCTAAGGCCCGTCCCCGTGTCGGCGGCTTGGGCTTCGGCGTCGCGACCTGAACACTGCCCCCGGCCTTTTCGACCGCGGCGACCGCGGCCTTTGAGGCACCGGCCACCTCAAGGGTGAGCTTGGTCTTGAGTTCCCCATTGGCCAGCAACCGTACGCCATCGCCCGCCTTTCCGACAACTCCCGCGGCCTGAAGTACCGCAATCGTGACCGGCTTGCCGGGGTCCAGTTTCCCGGCATCGACGGCCTGCTGGAGCCGGCCCGTGTTGACCGCTTGAAAATTCTTCCTGAACTTATTCTTGAAACCGCGCTTGGGTAGGCGGCGGTGGATGGGCATCTGCCCGCCCTCGAAGCCGTTGATGGAGACGCCAGAGCGGGATTTTTGGCCCTTCTGGCCGCGCCGTGAGGTCTTGCCCCGGCCCGAACCCAAACCGCGGCCAACGCGCTTGTGGGCGTGCCGCGCGCCCTTTTTATCAGTTAACTGATTGAGTTCCATATGCTTTCGCCCCGGACTATTCCGTCCCCTCGACCCGGACGAGGTGCTTGATCTTGTTAATCATGCCGCGCACAGAGGGCGTGTCCTCAAGCTCGCGGGTCCGGTGCATCTTATTGAGACCCAGGCCTATCAGCGTGGCGCGCTGATCCGCGCGGCGGCCGATCGGGCTGCCGACCTGAGTTACCTT
>JAPULJ010000692.1 GCA_027295145.1 Alphaproteobacteria bacterium
GGGCGGCGGTTTCGTCGCGGGTGAACATGGTTTATCACGCGGCCGGATGGCTGGAAGGCGGGCTCTGCGCGTCCTATGAAAAATTCGTGATGGACTGCGAGACCCTGCAACAGCTGATCATCTACATGAAACCGGTCACCACGACCGAGGGGGATATCGCCATCGACGCCATCAAGGAGGTCGGGCCAGGCGGGCATTTCTTTGGCTGCGCGCACACGCAGGAACGCTACGAGACCGCGTTCTACATCCCGTTCCTGTCGGACTGGTCGAATTTTGAGAGCTGGGAGGAGAAAGGCGCCGTCCAAACGCCCGAGCGCGCCAACAAGATATGGAAGCAGATCATCGCCGAATTTCAGGCCCCACCCATCGACCCGGCCATCGACGAGGAACTCCAGACGTTCGTCGCGAAACGCAAGGAAGAGGGCGGCGCGCCGACCGATTTCTAACAGCCGCCGTGCACTGCCGCGACTATCTGGTGGGTGTCCGATGGCTTCCCATTGACGAAGCCCTGCCCAAATCCGGATAGCCGCGGCGTAAGGCTGGAGTTCTGCTGTGGGTCGACCATCGAAATTCGAATGGAAAAGGCCGTTGTTGTTGCGCGGTGGGTATGTGCGGGAACTCGCGACAGCGTCTACCGCGTCGTGTGAGTTGCCAGGAAACGTTTTACCAAGGTGCTGATTTCGGCAGGTTTGTCTTCCATCGCGAAGTGGCCACATTCTGGCAGAATATGCAGTGTTGATCCCGGGATGGCCGCATGCAGCCGGTGCGCCCAATCCACGACCTGCCAAGCATCGTTCTCGCCCCATAGAATCTGTACTGGCATATTGCTTAGCTCATGAAGGCGGTCGTTCAGCTCAGAAGTATGTCGGTGATCGTAGTGGCTCACTTGATGTTGGAAGAAGCTGGCTTGACCGATTGGGCCGGAGATGAACTCCACGAAAGTTTCCAGTGATTCGGCGCGAATGCGTGTCTCGTCATGAACGGTAGAGAGAATCCAGCTGCGAAAATGGTCTCGGTGCTCACTATCCGGCTTCTTGATCGAGGCCTCCAGGCCCGCCTTCATTTGCTGGCTCGTTCTCTTTGAGGGCCAACTGTCAAAGCTGACCGTATCGATCAAAGTCAAGGATTTCACCCTCTGCGGACTGAAGATGCAAAATCGCTGTGCGATCGCACCGCCGATGTCATGGGCAACGATGTGGGTTCGGTCCAGCCCCCAGAGTGACAGAAGGTTCTCCAAGATCGGAACCTGACCGGAGACCGAGGTATTTACCGTCGGGTTCCAGGGCCGCTCGGAGAGCCCAAAGCCCAGAAGGTCGAAGAGGTGGACCCTGTGCCCCGCCTCAACCAGCTCGGGGACCACATGGCGCCAGATATAGGAAGAGGAGGGTGTTCCATGGATCAGGACCACCGGCTCGCCATCTCCATGGGTTCCGTGAGCGATCCGATATCCGCCGATTAGGCTGTTGTCCCGAACAAGGTCGCGCATGTGAGTGCTCCCAATTGGCTGGCTACCAAGCCAAGATGGCAGTTGGCAGAACTTGACACAAACGACATGTTTTCATAAGATCAATCGATTTTTGTCATGTTCTCGCCTTCGGCAAGAACGTCTGCTGAAGCATTTGATTGGGAGGAGGACCACCTTGAGGGCCAGGCTGGATATCGAATCCTTGCGAGCTTTGAAGGCTGTTGCCGACTTAGGTGGGGTGACGCGTGCGTCCGAATATCTCGCTTTGTCGCAATCCGCTGTCAGCCACAAAATTCGCCGCCTTGAAGAGAGCATCGATTGCCGCCTGCTCCATCGGCAGACCGGCGCTCCGCTCCTGACCGAGGATGGAGATCGACTGCTTGACTATGCGCAACGGATCCTATCGCTGCATGATGAGGCCCTTTCCGCAATCGGACGCAAGACGATGAAGGGGCGAATCCGGTTGGGCATTACCGAGGATACCACAAGCGCCGGCCTTGCGCGTATCCTAGCCCGCTTCACGCGCCTCTACCCTCATGTTTCTGTCAGGGCTCATGTCGCTCAGAGTCTCACGCTCGACAAGGAACTCGCCGATGGTCAGATTGACCTTGCGGTCATGCAGATATTCGAGTCCGGCATCAACCAAAGCGACATCGTGCTAGGCATTGATGCGCTTGTTTGGGTACAAGCGGTCGACTTCGATCTGACGACCGGGGATCCCTTGCCCTTTATCGCCTTTGACAGGGAATGCTTTTATCGGCACTGGGCGATGGGGCGGGCTCAACAAGGCAAACGACCAACCAGGCTCGAAACGGTATTGGAGTGTCCAAGCATTTCCGGCGTTTGCAATGCCGTCACTGCCGGGCTCGGGATATCCCTCGTGAACAGGCGCTATTTGCAGCGCGGCATGCGCGAGATCGGGGACAGCCTGGAGGCGCCTCCATCCATCGCCTATGTCGTGCGCTTGGGACCTGGGTCGGCATCACGTCCAGTCGATGCGCTGGCCAGAGAAATCGCTAGTGAATTCTCGATCAAAGCCGCCGCTTAAAACCGCTACGCTTAAACAGTAAGCTGTGCGCAGGTCGGCTCGGGGTCAGAACTCCCTGTCGCAACCCCATCCGATCCATCTCCGTTGCTGGGGGTATAGCTGAAGGAATCTCCAAAAAAGCGGACCACCGGGCTCAAGGGTTCGCTTTGGAACCTCGGCTCACAGCCATGAGCTGACATGTCGCCATTTACAACGTCCGCCATCTCACGGGAGATTTTGAACTCCCCCGTCTTGCGAGGCGTGTAAAGGGTGCCCAGAAATTCGGACGACCGTTGCCTCGCCACCGGCTCGCCAATTTATTCCCCAGCGCCACCTCTTACAGACCCGCAAATTGGGGTTGCCGCGCGTCAAACGAGAATGATAGTTTGCAAGCCGCGTTGGGCGCTTAAGCTGGCGCGGGAGGGCGGTCGTCATTCGGGAATACCCCGGACTTCCGGGACTGGCCAGGACCGGTCATTCCACCCCTGACCCGAATCCTCCAACAGCGGGGAATAGGTGAGATGACAAGGCTCGATCAGTTCGAATCGGTTTTCAAGTCAGCGGACAAAGCCGTCTATACGTATGATCGCGCGACGTTCGAGCGTGTGCTGCTGGTCACCGACCTCAATGAGGCTGACACTGCCGATTTCACGAGTCGCGTCCGCTCGTTTCTCACTACGATCGACGAAGCGGGCACCCGCTGGGAGGCTCTTTCCGGGGGTGCTTTCGGTAGCGTTCAGGTGTTGCTGGAGAGCATTCGGGAACGAAAGCCCGACCTCATCGTCACCTACCGGCACCTTCATTCGGAGGCATGGCGGTGGCCGCACAGTCTGGGTGAATATCTGGACGTGATGACCCAGGCAACCAGCGTGCCGGTGTTGGTGCTGCCCCACCCCGACGCCGACCGGGCGTTGCCGCACAGCCTCAAG
>JAPULJ010000693.1 GCA_027295145.1 Alphaproteobacteria bacterium
TGGCCACGGCGTGCCGTCTGATCGAGACGGCCGAGGACGTCCCAAACCTCGACACGTTGGCAAAGGCGGTCAGCATGAGCCGCTACCATTTCCACCGCATCTTCAAATCCGTCACCGGCATGACACCTAAAGCCTACGCGGTGGCTCACCGGGCTCAGCGGGTGCGCGATGCCCTGTCGGCCAGCGGTTCGGTAACCGAAGCGATCTATGACGCCGGTTTCAATTCGAACGGACGCTTCTACGCCACGTCTGCCGAGGTGCTGGGTATGGCGCCGGCAAAATACCGCACCGGCGGATCGGGGGCGGCGATCCGCTTCGCCGTCGGCGAATGTTCCCTTGGCGCAATCCTGGTCGCCGCAACCGATGAGGGCGTCTGTGCCATCCTGCTCGACGACGACGCCGGCACTCTGGTACGTGACCTGCAGGACCGGTTTCCCAAGGCAAACCTGATCGGTGGCGATACGGACTTTGAACAATTGGTGGCCAAGGTGGTCGGTTTTGTAGAAGCGCCGGCGCTTGGTCTCGATTTGCCGCTCGACCTGCGGGGTACTGCCTTCCAACAGCGGGTGTGGAAAGCACTGCGCGAGATCCCGGTTGGCGAAACCGCCAGCTATGGCGCGGTCGCCAAACGCATCGGCGCACCCACAGCGGCACGCGCGGTCGCCCAGGCTTGTGCGTCGAATGCGATCGCCGTTGCCATTCCCTGTCACCGGGTGGTGCGCAACGACGGCGGTTTGTCGGGCTACCGGTGGGGCATTGAGCGCAAACAGGTGCTGCTTGAGCGCGAGGCGACCTCTTGAGCGTCGCCGTCCAGCGTAATCCCGTCCGCAAGGCCACCGACCGCGCCGCGCCGACCATCGCGGCACGGGTAGCGGCGTTCGACTGGCAAGCGCTGAGCCAACGCGTCGACGGCGACGCTTATGGCGTCATGCCGTCTTTGCTCACCCGCGACGAATGCCGCGAGCTGGCCGCCGTCTACACAATGGATACCCGCTTCCGCAGCCGGGTGGTGATGGCGCGCCACAATTTCGGACGGGGCGAGTACAAGTATTTCGCCTACCCCCTGCCCCGCCTGGTCGCCGGCCTGCGCGCAGCGCTCTATCGGCCCCTGGCGGCGATCGCCAACCGCTGGAACGAGGCCTTGGACATCGATATGCGCTATCCCGGAGTACACAGGGCCTATCTTGAACGCTGTCACAGCGCCGGCCAGACCAGGCCGACGCCGCTGATGCTGCAATACGGCGCCGGCGACTATAACTGCCTGCACCAAGACCTCTACGGCGAGCATGTCTTCCCTTTACAGGCTGCCTTTCTGTTGTCGGCGCCGGGCGACGATTTCTCCGGCGGTGAGTTCGTCCTGACCGAGCAGCGACCGCGCATGCAATCGCGCGCCGAAGTGGTGCCCCTGCGCCAAGGCGATGGCGTTATATTTCCTGTGCACAATCGGCCTGTGCAAGGTAAGCGCGGCATCTACCGGGTCAATGTACGCCACGGTGTGAGCCGGGTGCATACCGGCCATCGCCACACCCTCGGCGTCATTTTCCACGACGCCAAATGAGCCGGCCCGGCACCGCGACGATGGGTGACCTGCTCGGCGGGCTGGAGCCTGGACGGCAGAATCCGGAAACGCTGGCCGAGGGCGCCACCTTGTTGCGCGGGTTCGCGGCGGCGGGGGCCGCGGAACTGGTGGCGGCGCTCGAGCCGATAACCGAAGCGGCACGGTTTCGCCATATGGTCACGCCGGGCGGCTACACCATGTCGGTCGCCATGACCAATTGCGGTGACGCCGGTTGGGTGAGCGAGCGCAGCGGTTATCGCTACGACGTGCACGACCCAGAGACCGGCCGGGCCTGGCCGGAGATGCCTGCGGCCTTCCTCGACCTTGCCGCCCGCGCCGCCGCTGCCGGAGGTTTTCCCGGTTTCGTGCCGAATTCATGCCTGATCAACCGCTATGCGCCCAAAACCCGGCTGTCGCTGCATCAAGATAGGGACGAAGGTGATTTCAGCGCGCCAATCGTATCGGTTTCGCTCGGCCTGCCCGCGGTGTTCCTGTTCGGCGGCTTAAAGCGCAGCGACCGGCCCCGCCGCATCCGCTTGGAGAACGGCGATGTCGTCGTCTGGGGCGGACCGGCCCGCATGACCTATCACGGGGTCGCCCCTCTAGCCGACGGATGCGATCCGTTTACCGGCAATTGCCGCATCAATCTTACGTTCCGCAAGGCACGCCTAGCGACGGCCTCCAGCGGTCCATCGACGCCAAGCCGCGGATTTGTTAAACAATCATAGTAAATATTCAAAAGTTAACTATATTTGTTAACCATAAATAATTAAATTAAAATACTCTCGAAGTTTTATTAGTTACTTATCTGTTAAAACTTTCTTAATAAATTACTACTACCCTCCGGATCAAGTTCAACAGCGTCTTGTGGAGGGGCATCATGTTTTCTAATAATTTTCGTGCTTGGCGTGCGCTTATTTTTTCCGCAGGGTTAATCTTTACCCTGCCCAATCTAGCGATCGCGCACGAGCATGGGGGGGCACCGGAACGATTCGTCGACGGTACGCTTGAAATCGTCCATATCGACGAGGTCGATCAAGCCCAATCGCGCTTCGCTTACTTCCTGCTGACCGCCGAGGGCGATGGCCCCGGCAACTCCGGCGCTGCCTTCGAACTGCGCTTCCAGCGCCCGCCGCCGTCCAGTCTCCAAACCGGCGACCGCCTGAACGTGCGCGGGCGCGCCGTTGGCCGCAATTTGTGGGTCGACGACATCGCCGCCGCCGATCAGCAAGGCAGCGTCGAAACACCACCAGAGAACTTGGCCGAAAGCGACGTTACCAATCCGACCACTGCGGTGATCCTTCTGGTCAACATTGCCGGAACAACGATCTGGAGCAACGCCCACATCGGCACCGCCGAAGGCGTGATGTACAC
>JAPULJ010000694.1 GCA_027295145.1 Alphaproteobacteria bacterium
TGAGCGGGTGCTCAAGGAGATGGCGGCCGAGTGCAGCCGCGGCATCGTTCCGGAGTGCCCGATCGTCGAGGCGCTCTCGGTGATCTAGAGGTGCCCCGTGATCCCACGGGGCACGCCGTGTGTCGATCATTTCGCGTGTGCTGAAGGGCCGCGAAACTCCTGGCCAGGCGAAGGGCTAAGCATCGGGCCGAAAATGGCTTTCCCGACCTCCAATCCTTCCTGCATCGTAAGCCCGCATTCGCCGGATGAAGTACTATTTTGCGGTATTTCGAGAGCGATTCAGTTATAATAATCAATAGCTTAATCTGGATCGCGCGAGGCCGTTATGGAGAATCCAACGGGTGAATCAGCCGACGGGCCGCTCAGGCTCGATTTCGACCGCCGCGTCAAGCTTGAGTTCCATGGTTCTCGGATCACCTCCGATGCCGGATTGTTGACCTACCGGGAACTCGACGACGCTGTCGGTCTCAGCCGGATGGCGGGCGACATGCTCGCCGACACGCGCACTGGCAAGAATGGGCGACACGCGCTGGTCGGGTTGCTGCGACAGTCGGTGTTCGGCCGGCTCGCCGGCTACGAAGATGTCAACGATGCCGAGCGCCTGCGTCACGATCCGGCAATGTGCTGGATCGTCGGCGGCAAGGCGACCTCGGGCGTAGCGGCATCGCCGAGCCAGATGGGGCGCTTTGAGACGAAGTGGCTGGCGGCGTCCGACAATCTGTTGGCGCTTGTCGAACTTTCCGGCCAATGGATCGACCGGGTTCATGGCCGCCGTCCGCCACGAGGCATCGTCCTCGACATGGACTCCAGCGTCAGCCCGACGCACGGCGAGCAGGAGGGGAGCGCCTGGAACGGCCACTACGAATGCACCTGTTATCATCCTCTGTTTCTGTTCAACCAGTTCGGCGATCTGGAACGCTCCGAACTCCGCCCCGGCAATGTTCATAGCGCCGACGGGTGGGACGCTGTGCTCAAGCCGGTTGTGGCGCGCTACCAGGGCAAGGTTTCGCGCCTCTACTTCCGGGCCGACGCGGCCTTCGCCATGCCGGGGATTTACGAGTACCTGGAAGCCGAGGGGATCAAATATGCGATCCGCATTCCAACCAACCGCGTCCTGCAGGACAGGATCGGCTATCTGCTGACGCGCCCGGTTGGGCGACCCCCGAACCATGTGCGGCGGTCTCATGCGAGCTTCCACTATCAGGCCGGAAGCTGGACCAAGCCGCGCCGGGTGGTCGCCAAAGTCGAGTGGCATCCGGGCGAGCTTGTTCCGCGGGTTGGCTTCATCGTCACCAACATGTCGAGACCCGCCGAGAATGTCGTCGCCTTCTACAATCAGCGCGGCACATGCGAGCAGTGGATCAAGGAAGGCAAGGGCGCGATCAAGTGGACGCGGTTGTCGTGCCGAACGTTCGCTGCCAACGCGGTCCGGCTTCAGCTTCATGCGCTCGCCTACAATCTCGGCAACTTCCTGCGCACGCTGGCATTGCCCGAGGCAATCGCGCATTGGTCATTGACCAGCCTGAGGGAGAAGCTGATCAAGATCGGCGCCAAGCTCGTCCGCCACGGCCGATATGTCGCCTTCCAGATGGCCGAGGTCGCCATCCCACGTCAAATGTTCCTGGAGATTTTGCGGCTTATCGCGGAACTCCGGCCACAACCACCACCAACGTCGGCGTGACGCCCGTGGTTGTCATGAGTTCCAGAAAGAACCATGGGAGAGGTGTGTCTGATCACCACCAAATCGACACTTGCGGGCTTGCCGCAGGGCGTTTTTGGCTCATGCAGAGCACCTTTACACCGTCAACAGCGATCAGCCTTGCTGGGAAAGCCGAAACAATGCAGTCTGAGGTCACGATAAGGGTTCATCCGGGGAATGTAGGTCAAGGCGTCAGGTTGCGATCAGGCAACGGTCATTCACAAGCCACGGCTGCTGTCCGACAACGGCTCCAGCTATATCGCCGGCGACCTGGCCGAATGGCTCGATGACCGCAACATGGAGCACATTCACGGCGCCCCCTATCATCCGCAGACCCAGGGCAAGATCGAGCGCTGGCATCAGACGTTGAAGAACCGCATCCTGTTGGAGAACTACTATCTGCCTGGCGACCTCGAGAACCAGGTCGAGGCCTTCGTCGGCCACTACAACAACCACCGCTACCACGAGAGCCTGGGCAATCTCACGCCGGCCGATGTCTACTTCGGCCGCGGCCAGACCATCCTGCTGAAAAGAGAAAGGATCAAACGACAGACCATCGAACATCGCCGCTTGCAGCACCGTAAAGTTGCCGCATAAAATGACCAACCAGATGGGCCGAAGCCTCTCTTAAATCAGGCCACCGTCTGTTCCAAATTATCTGACGACGGACAAGCGTCAGTCATATTGACAACTGACTGACGCTCAGTCATATACATCGCAGAACAACATTCTGCTTATCTTCCCGGCCTTTGGCCACTTTTCTAGATAAACGAGGAGTAACTCATGACGATGACGCAACAGGCATCTCTTCAACCTTCACCGGTTCCAGCGAGTGATGCAGCAATCGGACAGATGGATTTTGGCTATCACTGGATCTGGACCTATGGCCACCTGATCCCGCTTGCGACGTTCTCCCTCGCCACGATCGCATCCGTACTTTTGAATGGGCCGCTCTGGCTGACGGCCAGCGCCGCGGGGATCG
>JAPULJ010000695.1 GCA_027295145.1 Alphaproteobacteria bacterium
TGGAGCGAGTGGGGAGCGGTGGAGGATGCCCCCGTTGAGCCCTAAATCGAAATCCAACCAACTAGAATGCATCGTCACATATCTTGAGATGCGTTCGGCGCCGAGCCACCCCAATATCCTGCCAAGCGGACGTAAGGTCGCGTTGGTGCGGGCCGAGCGGCCGACTATCTCATTCTACCGCTACCTCTACAACACGATCGGCGAGGATTGGTTTTGGTGGGAACGCCGCGCTTTATCAGACGCGCAGCTCGCTACGGAGATCCACGATTCGAATGTTGAAATATTTGTCCTCTATATCGATGGTGTACCGGCCGGCTATGCCGAGCTCGACTTGCGCATAAAGGCGGAGGTCGAGCTTGCGTATTTTGGGTTGATCCCCGAATTCATCGGCCGTGGTCTTGGACGCTACCTGCTCGGCTGGGCCATCGACGAAGCCTGGCAACGCAAGCCCGAGCGGGTCTGGTTGCACACTTGTAACTTCGACCACCCCAAGGCAATCGCCACCTATCAGAAAGCGGGTTTCGTTCCCTACAAACAGGACACCACGATGATCGAGGATCCGAGGGCAAGCGGGCTTATCCCGAAAAATATCGTATTGCCCCGCTCAAGCCGGCCCGAGTGAGGCGGGTTCTTGCTTGCCGCAGTTGCGCGCCTGATGTTTATTTGCGTACAAGCGAGCCTGCTAAACACAGGCGACACATTATGGAGACAAAAATGTTTCGTACACTCGTTCGTGTGGCGTTAGTTATGACGTTCACAGCCACGACCGGTATATTTCTCACGGCGTGCAACACCGTCGAAGGGCTCGGCAAGGACATCGAAGCTGGCGGCAAAGCGACCAGCGGTGCCGCCCGGGACGTGAAGAAAAAGCTCTAGCCACTTACCTCAAAACGACCAAGTGAGAGGCGCGGCGGGCGAGACCGTTTTGGCGCGCTAATACACCGCGTAGTGTCGATAAAATCAATCTGCTCTTCTCGCGATTGGTGGAAAATTGATCCATGAAAAAAGATACAACTATCGTCAATGCTGGCCGGCACCCGGATCGGAACCACGGTTTCGTCAACCCATCGATCACACGCGGCTCGACAGTGGTCTTCGAATCGATGGAGGCGTTCGAATACGCGGTCAAGAACCGCTACGACGCATACATCTACGGTCGGTTCGGCACGCCAACTAGCAAGGCCTTCGAGGAAGCAATGGCGGAGCTCGAAGGCGGCACCGATACCGTTCGTTCGATCGCGGTATCCTCGGGTATCGGGGCGATCACGGCGGTCCTGATCTCGCATCTTGAGGCCGGCGATCATTTGCTGGCGCCGGACAATGTTTATGGTCCGGTGCGCAACCTCTCGGACAATCTACTCAAGCGCTTCGGCGTGGAGACCAGTTTTTACGATCCTTTGGCCGGCCCCGCGATTGAAGAGCAGATTCGTGAAAACACGGCACTGATTTACGTCGAAGCGCCCGGCTCGTTGACCATGGAAATGCCCGATGTACCGGCGATAACCAAAGTCGCGCGCGGACGTGGCATCATAACCGCGTTCGACAATACATGGGCGACCCCCTACTTCTTCCAGCCGTTCGAGCACGGAATCGATGTTTCGATACAGGCCGCCACCAAGTACATCGTCGGTCATTCCGACGCCATGCTTGGCGTTATCACAATGCCGCTGAAAAACTTTGAACCCATCAAGACGACCGCCAATTTTCTGGGCGCCTGTCCAGCACCGGAGGATTGCTACTTGGGTTTGCGGGGTCTGCGTACCCTCGGCGTGCGCCTGCGCCAGCATCAGAAGAACGCGCTTTTCGTCGCCAAATGGCTCGACGATCGGCCTGAAGTATCCCGCGTTCTCTATCCGGGTCTTCCGGGCAATCCCGGCCACGAATTGTGGAAGCGCGACTTCAAGGGCGCGACGGGTTTGTTATCGATTGTGCTCAACGATTACCCGAAGAAGGCCGTCGATGCGATGATCGGGGGATACACGTTGTTTGGCTTGGGCGCGAGCTTCGGCGGTTATGAGAGCTTGGTACTGCCGGTGCGTGTTGACGCGCTTCGTACCGCCACGCAATGGAAACCCGAAGGACCGGGCGTCCGCTTTCATGTCGGGCTCGAAGACACGGAGGATTTGATCGCTGACCTTAAGGCTGGTTTCGAGCGACTCGAAGCTGCTTCCTCTGGGAGTTAGGACAAGCCACAAACAAATAAAGAGCCGGCCGCCTTTCGGCGACCGGCCCCGTTTCTCGTCGGTACTCTATTGGCAGTATGCCGTTAAGCGGCCTTGCCGTGCTCCAGTTCCACCGCCTTTTTCCTCGGCTGCGCTCTGGTTTCGATGGCGATCTGACGGGGCTTGAGAGCCTCCGGCAATTCGCGCACCAGATCGATCGTCAGTAGCCCATTTTCGAGACGGGCGCCATCGACGCTTATGTGGTCGGCAAGCTGGAAGCGCCGCTCGAAGGTGCGTCCGGCAATGCCGCGATATAGATAAGCGCCCTTCTCGTCGTCATTTTCGATCTTGCCGCTGACAGTCAGGGTATCTTCACGAACCGTGACATCGAGATCGTCTTCGCCGAAGCCGGCGATCGCCATCACGATGCGGTAGGCGTCATCCCCCGTCCTCTCGATATTGTAGGGCGGGTAGGACACGGCTTGATCGTTGTGCCGGCGCGCCGATTCGAGCAGATGCCCGATCCGGTCAAAGCCGATGGTGGAGCGAAATAGGGGGGATAGGTCGAGTTCAAAGCTACGCATAACTACACATCCTCCTGTTTGAGCAATATGCATTTTTCGCGGGCCCGCCATCATGGCCGAACCCTATTTGGTCACTTGCAACGAACCCTCTTCAGAGGCCTTCGATGCAAACTCTATATGGTTCGAGTGCGTGCATTTTCAAGGCGCGTTACGCAGGCCCAGCCGTCCCTAGGCTGCACAAATCAGCACAAGTTTGCATCCATAGGGAACATGTTGAAATCACAGAAAATTGATTTCTTCGAACTTCGTTTCGACCAGCTCTCACGCTATATTCAAGGAGGAGAAGTCGTCATCGAAAATGTCTGCGCCATGAACACGGTCGGCACCGAAACCTGGACGATCAATGCACAAATTGAGAAATACCGCTGTCCTCTTTGCTGGCATGGTGCTGCTCGCCGCATTGCTCACGCCGGCGCCGGCAGCGGCGGCCTTCGAATCCTTGTTCGCGCCCAAGGCCAAGCTTTGGCCGCGTTGGTTGGCGCACGATGCCGACTCGCGGGCAACGATCGATCACCAAACCTGGGACCGGATCCTGAAGCGATACATCAAACCGGGGCCCGAGGGACTCAACCGGTTCGCCTATGCCGCATTTTCGCCCGAAGAAAATAGGAGGCTGGCTTCATACGTACGAGCCCTCGCAGCCGTTAAAATCAGCCAATACGCCCGATCGGAGCAATTCGCTTACTGGGTCAACCTTTACAATGCGCTGACCGTCCGGGTCGTTCTGGAACGCTACCCGGTTAAGACCATCCGCGATATCGATATTTCGCCCGGCCTCTTCGCCGACGGGCCATGGGGCAAGAAGCTTGTGAGCGTCGAAGGACATAAACTCAGCCTCGATGACATCGAGCACCGGGTCCTGCGCCCAATCTGGCGAGACGCGCGTATCCACTACGTCGTGAATTGCGCCGCCTATAGCTGCCCTAATCTGCCGCGCAGCGCGCTCACTAGCGCCAATACCGAACGCGTGCTAGAAGCCGCGGCACGTGACTATGTCAACAGCCCCCGCGCGGTGCGGTTCG
>JAPULJ010000696.1 GCA_027295145.1 Alphaproteobacteria bacterium
CGGCACCGACCATGCCGGGATCGCAACCCAGATGGTCGTCGAACGCCAGCTCGCCGAGCAGGACATTGTCCTTGATCGCGGCACAAATCGGGAAACCGGCAAGAACCAAAAGCTAATCGGCCGCGACGCCTTCATTGACAAGGTTTGGCAGTGGCGCGAGCAATCGGGCGGCATCATCCTCAAGCAGCTACGCCGGCTCGGCGCTTCGTGCGATTGGGATCGCGAGCGATTCACGATGGATGAAGGTCTGAGCCGCGCGGTCTTGAAAGTTTTCGTCGATCTGCACCACAAAGGAGTGATCTACAAGGACAAGCGTCTGGTCAATTGGGACCCCAAGATGCACACCGCGATATCCGACCTCGAGGTCGAACAGCGTGAAGTCAAAGGACATCTTTGGCATTTCAAGTATCCGATTGAGGGCGCACAGGGAACCTTCATCACCGTGGCGACGACCCGGCCCGAGACCATGTTGGGAGATACCGCGGTGGCGGTTCACCCCAAGGACAAGCGTTACAAGAAGTTGATCGGCAAGCACGCTGTCCTGCCGCTGGTCGGGCGCAAGCTGATCATTGTCGGCGATGATTACGCCGACCCCGAGCAGGGATCGGGCGCCGTCAAGATCACCCCCGCCCACGATTTCAACGATTTCGAGGTTGGCCGCCGCCACGGGCTGGAGATGGTCAATATCTTCGATCGCGACGCCCGCCTCAACGAGAACGCACCCGACGCCTATCGCGGCCTCGATCGATTCGAGGCGCGCAAGCGCATTGTCGCCGATATGGAGAAGCTCGGGCTTGTCGAGAAGATCGAGGATCATGAGCACACCGTCCCGCATGGCGACCGCTCCGGAGTGCCGGTCGAACCATGGCCGACTGACCAATGGTATGTCGATGCCGCGACACTAGCCAAACCGGCGATCGAGGCGGTCGAGCAGGGCAAGACCAAATTCGTGCCCAAGCACTGGGAGAACACTTACTTCGAGTGGATGCGCAACATTCAGCCTTGGTGCATCTCGCGCCAATTGTGGTGGGGTCACCAAATCCCCGCCTGGTATGGATCCGACGGCAAAATTTTTGTCGCGATGGACGAGGCCGAAGCGCAGGAAGCTGCCAACAAACACTACGGTATGGACGCTGCGCTGACCCGCGATCCCGATGTGCTCGACACCTGGTTTTCATCGGCCCTTTGGCCCTTTTCGACCCTCGGCTGGCCCCAGAAGATACCGGAAGTCGCCCGCTACTACCCGACCTCGGTCGTCGTTACCGGCTTTGACATCATCTTTTTCTGGGTCGCCCGGATGATGATGATGGGGATCGAATTCATGGGGGAGGTCCCCTTTGCCGATATCTATATCCACGCGCTGGTGCGTGACGAGCGCGGGCAGAAGATGTCGAAGTCGAAGGGCAACGCCCTCGACCCCCTCGATCTCATCGACCAGTTCAGTGGTGATGCGGTACGATTTACGCTTGCTGCGCTGGCCGCCCAGGGTCGCGACATCAAGCTCGCCACGTCCCGCATCCAGGGCTACCGGAATTTCACCACCAAGCTGTGGAACGCCGCGCGCTACGTCGAGATGAACGAATGCGCCTTGCCGCCGAATTTTAAGCCGGAGCTCAATGATAAGACCGTCAACCGCTGGATCGTCGATCGGCTGGCGCGGGTCACCGGCGAGGTCCAGAACGCCATCGAAAATTACCGGTTCAACGAGGCCGCCGGCGCGCTGTACCGATTTGTGTGGCACGAATACTGCGATTGGTATCTGGAGATCACCAAGCCGATCCTGCAGGGCGACAACGAAGCGGCGCAGACCGAAACCAAAGCAACGCTTCTTTGGGTTTTGCACGCGTTGCTTCACTTGCTGCACCCGTTCATGCCGTTCATCACCGAAGAGCTATGGGAGCGGATGGGGCCCGACGACGCCAAGTTGCTGATCGTCGACGATTGGCCGAAGGTCTACGATAGTTTGTTCGACGAGGAAGCGGCTGGCGAGATCGACTGGGTGATCAAGGTGATTTCCGAGATCCGCTCGGTCCGGGCCGAGATGAACGTGCCTCCCAAAGCGCTGTTGAGTCTTGGGGTCAGGGATGCCGGTGCCGCGACCAAGGCCCGTCTCAAGACCCATCGCAGCGTATTGCTTCGCCTCGCACGCCTCGAAGAGATCGCTCTCTCCGAAGCGCTGCCTGAGGGCGCAGTTCAGTCGGTGATCGACGAGGCGACCTACATCCTGCCGCTGGCCGGCATCGTCGATCTCAAGCAGGAAGGTGCCCGCCTGCAGAAGGAAATCGACAAACTCTCGGGCGAGATCGGCAAGTTCGACAAGAAGCTTGCCAACGAGAAATTCCTGTCCAATGCCCCGACAGCCGTAGTGGATGAACAAAGGGAGCGTCGCCAGGACGCCACGGCGGCACGAACCAAACTTGCCTCGGCGCTAGCGCGGATCGAGGCGGCATAGGGCCGGCCGCATGATGTCCGGCCACCGCCTAAATTGTAGGTAAACGGTGGCCGGAATTTAGCTCCAAGCCCTACCGGGTCCGCCGGCCCCAGATGTACCAGTGCGGATATTTATAGGTCCAGTAGCCAGCGGGCAGATTGCGATAGCCCGCCCAGGAACTGCCGGAATAACGGCCATAGTTCCGGCATAGACCGTAGCGTCGCCGGTCCTGGGGCACTCTGATACGTCGCAGCAGGTTGACGTACTTGCCACCAAAGCTGGGATCGCAGGCTTTAGCCGGCGTGCCCCCTCCGCCGAAACAGCGGGGCATCGGATAGCGGAAGGCGAAGCTGCTCCGATAAGCGCCCCAGCGTCCGGTCCGAATGCCGTAGCGGACGGTGCCGAGGTATCTTCGGCATCCGCCGCCTTTGAACACCGAGACGCTGCCGCCATTGGGTCCTATGACGCCGGCATGGCGCGCGGCCTTGCAGACGGAGGAGTCGGCGGTATAACGCCTCGTGCCCCAGACCGAGCCGACCATCTGGTACGCCGCACATGAACACCGCAACGCCCTACCCGCAGGCATGAAACGGTTTTTCATATTGCGTGGACAAGCGGCAAGCGAGGCACCACCGCCGCCGTCATCGCCGCCCTCGCCTTCGCCGCCCGTAGCGATATTTTCGGCGCACAAAGGCAGGGGGTAGCGAAAAGCGAACGTGCGTCCATAGGCCCCCCAGCGACCGGTGCGTATGCCGTTGCGCACGCTGCCGTCGAAACGCCGGCAGCCGCGGCCGGCATAGATCCGCACGTTGCCGCCGGATCTCGATATCACGCCTGCGTGTAGCGCTGCCCGGCAAACCGACGAATCGGTGGTGTAGCGTCCCGAGCCCCAAACCGATCCACGTATCTGACGGATCGTGCAGACGCAGCGCAGGGCTTGTCCGGGAGGTGTGCCCGCCAGGTTTTTGGCGTTGCGGGGGCAGGATTGTATGTCCTGGGCACTGGCCGGCGCCCAGCCGAACACCGCCAGCGCCAGGACGGCAAACAAAATCCGCATAGTTCTGATCATCATCGGAGTTCCTCCACTGGAATTTTTTTATCGACAGCACCGTTATCTAAAAGTGTGCCGCCGATTGCAATCCCATCACGGCCTGATGATTACCGCCGCGCCGCGCCGACACCGGTTATCTGCTCGGGCACGGGTTTTCCCAACAGTCCGTCGGGGAGCAGAACGAGGACTGCGATGAGGATGCCGAAAGTCATGACATCGCGATATTCGAGAGGAAAATAGGCCGACCATGCGGTTTCGATGAGACCCAATGCCATGCCGCCGATGGCCGCCCCGGCCAGCGAACCGATCCCGCCCAGAACCGCAGCGGTGAAAGCTTTCAGGCCGAGCAGGAAGCCCATGTAGAAATTTACGACGCCGTAGCGAACCGTAATGGCGAAGCCGGCGACAGCGGCAAGCGCGCCGGCTATGGCAAATGTCACGGCAACGGTGCGCCTGACGTCGAGCCCCAGCAGAGCCGCCATGCGCGGGTCCTGTGCCGCCGCCCGCTGGGCCCGGCCAAATTTTGTACGCGCAACCAGGAGCCAGTGAAACCCCAAAATAACGGCGGTCAATAAGATGATGGCGATCTGGGCGTAGCTGAGGAAGGCTGAAAACGAGCCCTCGCCCGTGAATTCAAAGCCGCCGCGAATGAGCGGTTGTATCCACAGATTGCCCGAGGTCTGAACCAGCCGTACGAATTCCTGGAGAAAGATCGCAACCCCGATTGTGGCGATCAGCGGGGCGAATCCGTGGCGATAGGTGAGGGGGCGGAATACCAGCCGGTGCAGCGTCAGGCCGTAGGCCGCCGTCGAAACGATACTCGCGGCGAGGGCGATGATCAGCACCAGGGCCAGCGACTCGACGCCGAGCATTTCGAGTAACAGGAAGGCGATCGTCGCACAGAAAGCGCCGATCATCAGAATTTCGCCGTGCGCCAGATTGATCTGATTAACCACCCCCATGATCAGGGTGAAGCCCATCGCCAGGAGCGCGTAGGAACAGCCGACCGTCACTCCGTTGAATGCCTGCTGCAGGGCGTAGAGCATGTTACCGGCCGGCGGGCTCGGGCGGGGGCCGCCGGTAGCCCATTTGGCGGCGCAGATGGGCCAGCGCCACGATCCGCAGTTTGCCGAGAGAATTTGTTTCGACCCCAACGAGTTCGAGCCGCCCGAGCGTCGACCCGCCGCCATCGAAACGGCAAACGATCCAGCCCTTGGTTGCGACTGGTTTATTGCTGTCGGTTTGCATGTAGGCCAGTCGAACCGAAGCCGCTTTGCCGGGGGCTTCCTCGCGGGTGATGATTTCGATGGATTTCGGATCGTCGACGAGCTTGAGCAAGGCGCGTTCGCACAATCTCGCCTGTCCCAGATCGGGACCGCAGGCGACAAGCATTAGTGCCAGAGCGGGTAGCGGAATCAAATATTGTCGCGGCACGCAAGCCTCGCTCTCTGTCGTTTACACTTGCACAAGTGTTGTCGCGACAGTCGTTACGTGCTCCATGTGGGCGACGTCAATGGCTGCTGTTCTAAGGTGTCGATGTAGGTGAGCGTTATCGCCTGCGTGAGGGTCTTCGAGACCTACCCGCCAATTCGGGTCATTTCGAAAGTGCCTTTGAGATTATCTTCCAGAATTCGCCAAGTGCCTTTGATGGTGTTTCCGGCGGGTCCGAGGATGCCTTCATAGCGCACAGGGCGATACATTCCCGCGGCGCGGAGGTAGCGTTTGACGAACCGTACTTTCCCGCCTTTGCCAAATGTTCCCGTCAGGCTCGCCGCAAGCCGGCCGCTGAGGCCTAACTGCGTATAGCGCGGCTCTTCAATGCGCCCCTTGAAGGACAGCCCTTTACCGCCGGTGATGGTGGCGGAGAAAGCCTTGGACGGAAGGCGCTTGTCGTCGTAGCGGTACTGCCCCTTCCACATTCCGGCGAGAGTGCTGCCCGAGAGTTCGGCCACCTGCATCCCTCCGGTGGCGCTCGCCGGTAGATCTATGGCAAGCGCGAGAATGGTGCAAATCGCGAACGCCGGGCCACTAATACGCTTCGAAACTTTCATGGATGTCCTCCTTGGAGCTTTGCCGCCGGCATGCGTGACGAAGATCGCTGGTTTGCGTATTACGCCAGGCCGGGCTCGTTCATCCATCGATGCTTCCGTGCCGGGGCTTGGCGGGTCCGAGGGCGGTCGTTATGCTCCGCCTAAAGGTTGCGATTAAAAAGGGGAATGCGCAGATGGCGAAGGACAAGAAGAACACCGGGTTTGATAAATCAAAGCTGCCCAGCCGCCACACCACAATCGGCCCCGAGCGCGCGCCGCATCGCTCTTACCTCTACGCCATGGGGGTCACCGAGGCGGAGGTTTACCAGCCGCTGGTGGGCGTCGCCACATCGTGGAACGAAGCCGCGCCTTGCAACATATCGCTTGGCCGCCAGGCCCAGGCGGTAAAGCGGGGGGTGAAAATCGGCGGCGGCACGCCCCGCGAGTTCACGACCATCACCGTAACCGACGGCATCGCCATGGGCCATCAGGGCATGAAGTCCTCGCTGGTCAGCCGTGAGGTCA
The DNA here is from genome assembly GCA_027295145.1 of Alphaproteobacteria bacterium. Lineage (GTDB taxonomy): Bacteria > Pseudomonadota > Alphaproteobacteria > JAPULJ01 > JAPULJ01 > JAPULJ01. Next base: position 6,038 of record JAPULJ010000696.1, read on the forward strand.
TTGCCGATTCGGTCGAGTTGACGATGCGCGGGCACTGCTACGATGCGCTGGTCACTCTCGCCGGGTGCGATAAATCCCTGCCCGGGATGATGATGGCGATGGTGCGCCTCAACGTGCCCGCGGTCTTCATTTATGGCGGCACTATTCTTCCGGGGCGCTTTCGTGGCAAGGACGTGACGGTGGTCGATATCTTCGAGGGCGTCGGCCAAAACGCCGCCGGCAATTTCTCCGATGAGGATCTGCACGAGCTCGAGCTTGTCGCCTGTCCCTCGGCCGGCTCATGCGGCGGGCAGTTCACCGCCAATACGATGGCTTGCGTGT
>JAPULJ010000697.1 GCA_027295145.1 Alphaproteobacteria bacterium
GTTCGATCCAGGGCGGCGCAATCGGCGCCGCCTCTGGCGCGGCGATCGGCGCCATGGTGGGCAACCCGGGAATGGGCGCGGCCATCGGCGCGGGTGTTGGCGTGATCGGCGGATTCCTGAACAGCCAGTACAAGGTTACAAAACGGCGCTAACCGGCGGCCAGAATGCGGAATGGGTAGCCCGATCGAATTGCACGATTTTCCAGTAATCGAATACACAGGAATTGCTCTGGCTCGCTCTAGTGTCGGTACAGCAAGACCAAGCGCGCCACTAAGGTCGCTATGTAGATACCCAGCGCCATCTCATCTCACGCAAGACGTTTCGCCAGTTTCGTGGTGAGGCGATGAACACGTGGCAGGCCGTGACCGCTGCCGCTTGAGCCAGTCAGTTCGAATGTTCAACTGCGACTGACCTGCCATGGAAAAAATGGTCCGGGCTGAATAAGAGGATATGGCTTATTCTGAACCCTGAAGAATGAGGATGGGATGAGCCGGAATAGATACACACAGGAACAGATTATCGCGAAGTTGCGGGAGGCTGAGGTACGGCTTTCGCAGGTTGAAAGTGTTGGCACGATCTACCAATCGCTAGGAATATCTGAGCATAGCTTAGGGATGAGCTGCTCAACGGCGAAATCATCTACACGCTGAAGGGTCGAGCAACGAAGTTGATCGACTGGCGCTAGTCGAGCAATGGCGATGCCACTACAACACGATCAGGCCACACAGCTCCCCGGGATACACGTTGCCAGCACCCGAGACGGACTTGCCAGCCGCCGATGCGCCGGCTTGCGTTACGCTCCGGCCTCCATCTCGGGGCTGGCAATCGCGGCAGATTCTCTCATAAAAAGTGGACCACTTTGATCAGGCTGGTCAACGACCGGCGGTAAAGGCGCAAGGTTCGCGCACATTATCCTCCACACCGACGCTGTACGGGAATGGGCCTTCGAAATTCTTCAGTAGGCAGACTTGACAGAGCGCTTGATTATGCCCGGGCCAACCAGTGGTTGGAGTGTGCCGCGCTAACCATCGATGTAGGGATTGTCCGACCTTCATTATTGCGATTGCCATAAGTTTTACGGCGCGGCTAATCGAACAAATTGTACAAACGGCTTGGGCGCACGACACATGGCCGAGAGCCATGACAGGCGCTCAGGGCATGCCTTGAATTGTCTTCAACAGTTGTTGCACCCGCCGGTCTCTGGGCAATAGCTTGCTCAGGCGGGCGGCGTAGCGCAGCGCGCCGGCCTTGTCGCCTTTGGCCATATTTATGGTGGTCAGCGCTTGCAGAACACTGACATCGGTGGGATGACGCTTGTGCGTCGCGGCCAACACCATGAGCGCCGCATTGCGCTGACCGTATTGGTTCAAGGCGATGCCGTGGACATAGCCATGGCGAGCGTTGCCCTGGTCCAGGCTGGCGGCCCTGGCGAGATGATTGAGCGCTTCCTCTTTACGGCGCTGGCGCACTAGGGACAATCCCAACGCATGATGGAGTGCAGCACTTTTTGGTTGGCGTTTCAGACCCTGGCGCAAAACGTTTTCGACTTGGCCCTCTTGCCGCCGCACGCGATAAAAACTCGACAGGCTCACGTAGCCCGGCACGAATTCGGGGTCGATGCGCAGGGCGGCGCGGAAGGTTTTCTCGGCCAAGTCCCATTTGCGCTGTCGGACATACAAGACACCAAGCGAGGCCAGCGATTCGGGTCGGTCGGCGTTGATTTCAAGCGTTTGAATATAATCCGCGACAGCCGCCTTCAGGGCGTCCCGGTGTTCCGCCGGTAGTCGATCGGGCGGTATGTCGGCCAGAATCCGGCCCGCTTCGATCCGCACAGCCAATACAGGATCCTTCAGCAACGAGACGACCAATCGAGTGCGTATTCCTGGCCGAAATCGCTCGGCCGCGCGGACCGCCGCCGCCCGGATGATCGGGTCCTTGGACCCCATCAACTTGTTGGCGGTGACGACGACGCGGGCGCCACCGTAACCTGACAGTAAGCCCATCGCCGTCGCGCGGATGATGGTCGGCCGGGACGCATCGTTGGCCAATTTGGCCAAACCGCGCGCGGCGCGCGGATCGCGGAGCCGTCCGGCGTGCAGGAGTATGGCGTATGGCGTCGTCGTGGATTTCGAGGCCCCATACCACGACGTCACTTTCCTTGCGGCCCAGGCCGCGGACCGCACACGGTGGCAGCCAGTGCACGCATTGGGCACGCCAATGGCGACCGTCAGATCGGGCCGGGGCACGCCGAACCGGTGATCGCGCCGCGGGTCGATAAGCATGTAATTGCGCGCCGGCATATGGCAGGCAACGCACTCCGCCCCCTTGCCGCCGGTTTTGTGAAAATGATGCTTGGGGGTATCGAACTTGGCTGGCTGGTGGCATTGGGCGCACAGCGCGTTGCCCTTGGCGCGCAATTGCAGGCCATGGGGTTCATGGCAGTTGGCACAGCTCACGCCAGCCTTGAACATCTTACTCTGCAAGAACGAGCCATAGACATAGACTTCATCGAATATCTGCCCGTCCGGGTAATAGAGCTCGGCACGCAGCAGGGCCGGACGGTGGGTCGACATAAGATGCTGGCCGTGAACGTAGCGGCGCTTCAAGATTGCCCGGCGAGCGTGGCAGCGGCCACAAGCCTGTACCAGCGAGACATTTGCCGCTGGCGCCGTTCGGCGGGCAATCACGGCCCCTTTCGAAAATCGCCAGTCGAACAGATGACGATCCTTCAGCGAAACCGTAAGTCCCTTGGTCGGATCGAGTTTCGCCGAGCGTATTTCCGATTTCCGGTTTTTGGCCCAGACAACATGGCGTCCGCCTGGCCCGTGGCACGCTTCGCAGGCGACATTGATCTCCGAGAAAACAGTGCGGTAGCTGTTGGTTTTACGGTCGAAATTTTTTTGGACGTTCGTTGAATGGCACTCGGCGCAATTTGTGTTCCAGTTGAAGAACCGCCTGGTCCAGTGTAATCGATGGCGCGCCGTCATTTTCACTTTGGGCAGCAGATGGAACCAGCGTTGGCCGCCTTTGGCCTTCGGCCTTGTATCCCACGCCACCGAAAATGCCTGCAGCCGGCCGCCGGGAAATTCGACCAGATATTGCTGTAAAGGCGTGATGCCAAAGGTGTAGGCAACCTTATAGTTGCGGGTCTTGCCATCGGGGCCCGGCGTGCGGACGACGAACGCGCCGCCAATTTTTGTGAAGATCGTGGTGACACCGCGATGGGTGAATCGGGCGTTGTCGAACTTTCCCAACACAGTGTTTGCCGTTGCCGGCTGCATCGCAAGCGCGTGGTGGGAGCGCTGCCAAAAACGAAACTGCTTTTGATGGCAGCCAGCGCAGGTCTCGGCGCCGACGAATGCCGATCGCGCGACCTTGTAAGCGAGCTTGGCTGGCTGGGCGCTGGACGAAGACTGTCCGAAACCCAACGCCAGGACGCCGAACACAATACCGCCGCCTAGCAAGGCAAGGCACGGCGCCACGGAATCATTGGTCCAACTCCTGAACAAATTGACCATTTATGCGACTAATTTCCACCACCGATTCTAGGGCCAATTACCAGACATATCACGTCAATGATGCAACCACATACACCTACCTCTATCTACTTATGGCCCTCTATCTACTTACGGCAGTATGTGAAATTGCAAACCACGGTGGGCAATGGTCAATCCTTCCGCGGTTCGTAAGCTTCCGTGAAATTTTATTCGATGACTGTAAATAGTACCAGTTAACTTGCCGATCACAATTTTTTATAGTTATCACGCGCAACTTCTATTGGATTGCAATTGTTACCGGATGAACATCCGAAATAGGGAAATAATTCGGTTCGAATCGCAATGCGCATACGGAGGATTGCATATGTTTGACCATCTGTATCCCGGCGCGCAAATGCGGCGTCACGTAAAGGCACTAATGTGCATCTTGGGATTGGTCCTCGCGACTTTCAGTACAGCGACCGGCCAGCAAACCAAGCGGCCCAACATCCTCATCATTATGAGCGACGATGTCGGCTATTGGAACGTCAGCTACAACAATCGTGGCATGATGGGATACCGGACGCCCAACATCGACCGGCTCGCCAACGAAGGCTTGATCTTTACCGACTATTACGCCGAGCAGAGCTGCACGGCGGGGCGCTCCGCGTTCATCACTGGACAAAGCACCGTGCGTACTGGGTTGACCAAAGTCGGCTTGCCCGGCGCGAAAGTTGGCCTGCAACACGAGGATCCGACGTTAGCGGAACTGTTAAAGCCATTGGGATACGCGACCGGTCAGTTCGGCAAGAACCACCTAGGCGACCGCAACGAGTATTTGCCCACTGTGCATGGCTTCGACGAATTTTTCGGCAATCTCTATCATCTGAACGCGGAAGAGGAACCGGAACACCGCGACTACCCGAAGAATCCTCGGTTTCACAAGCGCTTCGGTCCGCGTGGGGTGCTGCGGTGCGTCGCGACGAAAACCGACAGCGGCAAGACCGATCCCCGTTTCGGTGCGATGGGCAAACAGAAATGCACCGACACTGGGCCGCTGACCAAGAAGCGCATGGAGACTGTTGACGAAGAATTTCTCAAGGCCGCACTCAACTTCATCGAGAAGGCGCATAAAGCCAAGAAGCCATTCTTCGTCTGGTTCAACTCGACGCGCATGCATTTCTACACACATCTCAAGCCGGCCAGCCGCGGCATTTCGGGTCCGCGCGGAAACTTCTATTCCGACGGCATGGTCGAGCATGACAAACATGTCGGCGTACTGTTGAAGAAACTCGATCAATTGGGCATCACCAAGAACACCATCGTCGTCTACACGACCGACAACGGTCCGCACTACAACGAGTGGCCCGATGGCGGCATTTCGCCGTTCCGGGGCGAGAAGAACACCAATTGGGAAGGCGGGTTCCGAGTCCCGGCGATTGTGCGCTGGCCCGGCAAGATCAAGGGCGGTAGCGTAAGCAATGAGATCGTCTCGCATCTCGATTGGGTGCCGACGCTGCTGGCCGCCGCCGGCGCGCCCGACATCAAGCGGAAGTTGCTGTCGGGCCACAAGGCCGCCGGCAAGACCTTCAAGGTCCATCTCGACGGTTACAACATCCTTCCCCATCTGACGGGTAAGCAGAAGACGAGCCCGCGCCAGGCTTTCTTCTATTTCAGCGACGATGGCGAGCTTTTGAACGTCAGGTATCAGGACTGGAAACTCGTTTTCGCCGAACAAAGGGCGAAGGGGTTCAACGTTTGGCGGGAACCGTTCACGCAGCTGCGAATCCCGCATCTCTTCAATTTGCGGCGGGATCCTTTCGAGCGCGCCACTACGGAGGCAAACAACTATCACCGCTGGATGATCAAACACGCGTTCGTCATCGTTCCTATCCAAACCGTGGTGGGTGGTTTCATCAAGACGTTTGAAAAGTATCCGCCGCGTCAGAAACCGGCGAAATTCAACCTCGATGACGTGATCAAAAAGCTATACGAAAACCCAACAGGACGCTGACCCTCTAAACAGGTGGACGTTCGAGAGGGGAGCGTCCGCGAGGATAAATGGCGAGTTTTCTTCGGCACCAGGCCTCAGCCCCATCGTGTGTTCGGGGTGGTCTATCCACCAGCGACTAGACCAACAAAACGACGGCACAATGAATTTCATCAGTTCAATGAATCGCGCTTTTTATGCACTATTCGCGTTCTGGTTCGTCCTGACATTCGCCGGCCTGACTGCAGCCCAGGCTGAGGATCCGCTTCCTTCATGGAATGAAGGATCAACCAAGCGGGCCATTGTCCAATTTGTCAAAGACGTGAGCACCCAGGGGGGATCGAAGTTTGTGCCACCTGCCGAGCGCATCGCGGTATTCGACAATGATGGGACACTCTGGAGCGAACAGCCGTTCTACTTTCAGCTCGCCTTCGCGCTGGACCGCGTGAGGGCGCTTGCACCGAAGCATCCAGAGTGGAAGCAGAAACAGCCTTTCAAGGCCGCGCTGGAAGGCAACATGAAGGCGGTGCTCGCGAGCGGCAAGCATGGCTTGCTCGAACTTGTCATGGGCACTCACGCCGGAATGACGAGGGAGGAGTTCGCAAATACCGTGAGAGATTGGATCGCTACGGCGAAACATCCGAAGACCGGCCGGCGCTACACGGAAATGGTCTATCAGCCGATGCTCGAACTCCTCGCCTACTTGCGGGCAAACGGCTTCAAGACCTACATCACATCCGGCGGCGGCATCGCGTTCATGCGCACGTGGGTCGAAAAGGTCTACGGGATTCCCCCCGAACAGGTCATCGGCAGCAGCATCAAGACAAAATTCGAGCTGCGCGGTGGAAAGCCCGTGCTCGTGCGGCTCCCAATAATCAACTTCATCAATGACAAGGCTGGCAAGCCGATCGCCATCAACCTGCATATCGGCCGCCGACCCATCGCTGCATTCGGCAATTCCGACGGCGATTTGCAAATGCTGCAATGGACGACCGGTGGCAAGGGCGCAAGGTTCGCACTTATCGTCCATCACACCGACGCCAAACGCGAATGGGCCTACGATCGAAAATCATCCGTGGGTCGGCTCGATAAGGCTCTCGACAGCGCCCGAGCAAACGGGTGGACGGTCGTGGACATGAAGCGCGACTGGAAGCTCATTTTCGCCGGTGATGCCAGGTGAAACAGCTGGCACTCGAGGGCAGCAAACCATGAAAAACGAAAGAGGTATGCGAGTGATGGATCAATCGCCGAGGTTCTTGCTCCCGCG
>JAPULJ010000698.1 GCA_027295145.1 Alphaproteobacteria bacterium
TGCTGGCGGCGATCTCGCCGAAGCCACCGGAATGGAAGTCAAAATCCTTGAGGGCGGCACGGATGCCTGGCAGGCGACGGGCTTCGAGCTTGTCGACGGCTTCGAGAACATGGCCTCGGCCAACGACGATGTCTGGTACAAGCCATACGATCACGATGGCGAGGTCGTCGCCGAGCACATGCGAAACTATCTGACATGGGAGACCGAGCTGGTCGAGCAGATAGAACGCGATGGCACCGCCAGATTCCGCCGCTTTGACTGAACTCAAAACCAACCTCGAAGAAGTCGAACGCGCGCTCGCTGCCGCCGGCCTCGTCTCGCGCGGCGCCTTCCACCCCGAGCCCAGCGACAATGTTCCGGCGCTATCCAACGGCGCGCCGGCCCGAACGTTGGTCCTCGCCGGCAATGTCGGGCGATCGATGTGGGCCGCCTTCTCGAAGGCCGGGCACTCGCCGCAACACGCCCTCGATACGTGGTCGCGGGCGGTCCTCGAACCCATCGCCACACGCTTCGGCGGCGCCGCGATTTTCCCCGGCGGCGGGCCGCCTTACCGGCCCTTCATCGCCTGGGCCCAGCGCGCCGGGCCGGTCAGGCCCTCGGCGATCGGCATGCTGATCCACCCCGACTTCGGCCTGTGGCACGCTTATCGCGGCGCCCTGGCATTGCCCCAACGCCTCGAGCTTCCTGCCCCAGATGCGCGCCCGCGCCCCTGCGATAGCTGCGCCGACAAACCCTGCCTTACCACCTGCCCCGTCGACGCTTTCAAGCCATCGGGCTACGACGTGCCAACCTGCATCGGTTTTCTGGAGAGTCCGCCGGGAGCCGACTGCACGACTCAAGGCTGCGCCGCCCGTAGAGCCTGCCCCATCGGCCGGGAACACATCTACGAGCCCGCCCAAGCCGCCTTCCACATGGCAGCGTTCGTGAAGGCCAACCAGCGCTAAGGTGCGAGCCAATCGGTTTGATTAACGCACCGTCGCCATTCCAGCATTCGCGGGAATGGCGATTAAGGCTAAGCGCCCTCACACCACCCTGCCGTGGCAGCGCTTGAACTTCTTGCCGCTGCCGCAGGGGCACGGCGCGTTGCGCGAGACCTTTCCCCAGGTGGCCGGTTTCTTTGGATCGATTTCGGCGGCGGGGGCGTTGGTGCGCAGTGGCAAGCGGGACCCCGGCGGCGCATCGTCGAGCATCAGCCCGCCATTGCCCAGCGCCGCCATCTCCAATGCCGGGTCGAGGCGGGTTTCGTGCATCTCGCCGGGCAGGCCGTGGGGCAGCATGTCGACATCTTCCTCGGCCTGGATTTCCAGATGGCTCATCACCCCGGTGACGTTCTCGCGCAGGCTGGCCAGCATTTCCGAAAACAGATCGAAGGCCTCGCGCTTATATTCATTGAGTGGGTCCTTCTGGGCATAGGCGCGCAGGTTGATGCCCTGGCGCAGATGGTCAAGCGACAGCAGGTGATCCTTCCAGGTCTGGTCGAGGAGCTGGAGCAGGATGCTCTTCTCAGCCATCCGCATGACCTCGGGCGTATAATCCGCAACCTTCTTGGCGAAAGCCTTGTTGGCGACCTCGGTGATGCGCTCGCGGACTTCCTGGTCGGCGATCCCTTCCTCCTTGGCCCAATCCTGGATTGGCAGGTCGAGATCGAAAATGCGGTGGACTTCCGACTGCAGGGTCTCGGTGTTCCACTGCTCGGCGTAGGCGTTTTCCGGGATCGCCGTGGCGACCAAATCGTCGATGACCTCGTGGCGCATGCTCTCGACGGTATCCGAGACGTCCTCGGATTGCATCAGGTCGCGCCGCTGCTCGTAGATCACCTTGCGTTGATCGTTCATCACGTCGTCGAACTTCAGCAGGTTCTTGCGAATCTCGAAGTTGCGCGCTTCGACCTTCTCCTGCGCCTTCAGCAGCGCCCGGTTGATCCATGGATGGATGATCGCCTCGCCCTCTTTTAGGCCGAGGCGTTTGAGCACCCCGTCCATGCGCTCGGAGCCGAAGATGCGCATCAGATCGTCTTGCAGGGAAAGATAGAATTTGGAAGCGCCAGGATCGCCCTGACGGCCCGAGCGGCCGCGGAGCTGGTTGTCGATGCGGCGCGATTCGTGGCGCTCGGTGGCCAGCACGAAACAGCCTCCGGCTTTCAGTGCGATCTCCCTGCCGGCCGCAACCTCGGCCTCGATCTCGGCGACTTTCTTGGCCCGCTCTTTTTCGTTCTGGATCGGGGCGGCGTGCTGTTTGATCAACATGTCGGCGTTGCCGCCGAGCTGAATATCGGTGCCGCGGCCGGCCATGTTGGTGGCGATGGTCACCGCGCCCGGCTTGCCGGCCTGGGCGATGATGCTCGCCTCCTGAGCGTGGTGGCGGGCATTGAGGACGTTGTGGGGGATCTTGCGCTTCTCCAGGAGAGCGGCAAGGGTTTCCGACTTCTCGATGCTGACCGTGCCGACGAGGATCGGCTGCTTGCGCTTGTGGCAATCCTCGATCTGGTCGAGCACCGCCACGTATTTTTCGTCCGCCGTACGGTACACCTCGTCGTGGTTGTCCTCGCGGATGCACGGCAAGTTGGTCGGCACCTCGATCACTTCGAGCTTGTAGATCTCGTGAAACTCGCCGGCCTCGGTCATCGCCGTACCGGTCATGCCGGCGAGCTTGGGGTAGAGGCGGAAATAGTTCTGGAAAGTGATCGAAGCGAGGGTCTGGTTCTCCATCTCGACCTCGACATGCTCCTTGGCTTCGAGTGCCTGGTGCAAGCCTTCGGAATAGCGCCGCCCCTCCATCATCCGGCCGGTAAACTCGTCGATAATGATGACCTTGCCGTCATTGACGATGTAGTCGGTATCGAGGGCGAACAGAGTGTGCGCGCGCAAGGCTTGGTTGACGTGGTGGAGGACCGAGATGTTCGAGATGTCGAACAGACCGCCCTCCTGCATGACCTTGGTGCCGGCCAGCATCTCCTCGATCTTCTCTATCCCGGCATCGCTCAGCGAGACGGTCCGCGCCTTCTCATCTTTGTCGTAGTGCTCTTTGCTCAGCTTGGGGATCAGCTTGTCAACGGTGTGATACAGCTCGGAGGAATCTTCGGCCGGGCCCGAGATGATCAGCGGCGTGCGCGCTTCATCGACGAGGATCGAATCGACTTCGTCGACGATGGCGTAATTGAACTTGCGCTGCACCATCTCCTCGATCGTGTATTTCATATTATCGCGCAGATAGTCGAAGCCGAATTCGTTGTTGGTGCCGTAAGTGACATCCGAATTGTAGGCAATTTGTCGCTCTTCGTCGTCGAGATCGTTGACGATGCAGCCGACCGTCAGGCCGAGGAATTTGTAGATCTCGCCCATCCATTCGGCGTCGCGCTGGGCCAGATAGTCGTTGACCGTGACCACGTGAACGCCCTTGCCGGAGAGTGCATTGAGATAGACCGACAGCGTCGCCACCAGGGTCTTGCCCTCGCCGGTCGTCATTTCCGCGATCATGCCGCGATGCAGGACCACCCCGCCCATCATCTGGACATCGAAATGGCGCTGTCCAAGGGTGCGCTTGGCGGCTTCTCGCACCGTGGCGAAAGCATCGCACAGAATGTCGTCGAGGCTCTCGCCCTCATCGAGCCGCCCACGCAGCCAATCTGTGCGCGCCTTCAAATCCTCATCGGACAGCTTTTCCAGCGCCGGTTCGATTTCGTTGATTGCGGCGACAAGAGGCCGCAGCTTTTTGATGAAACGCTCGTTCGAGCTGCCGAAAACGCTCTTGGCGAAGCCACCTAACATGCGATTACCTTTGGTAATTATCGAGGGCGCGGAACCAAGCAGTCTCTCAAATAAGCGGACGCCTGGGCCCTGTCAACGACCGCGCCGAGACGTTTGCGGCCAACCGGCGACCGCGGCCCATTTTCGCCCGTCCACCGGCTGGTTTCTTGCTTGTTCCCTTGTCGCAACCGAGGTGATGTGCCATATGCGGGGCTTACCATTGGCCACCTTAGTTGGCCCAGGCGGCGCGGCCTGAAAAAGCGCTAAAAATAGATAGAGCATGCCCAGATCGAACAGGTGAGGATCCGCCCATGTTGAAGACCATGCTTCGCTCATCTGTGGCCGCCGCGTTGATCGCCGCCCCACTAATGGCTGGCGAGGCAGCGGAGAAGAAGGCCAAGCCCGATCCAGTGGTCGCCAGGATCGATGGTCAGCCTATCCGCCTGTCCGATCTGGAGAGCGCCAAGGCGCTGTTGACGGCACGGGCGAGGCAGTTGCCGACGAAGTCGATGTTCCGCCCGCTGCTGGAGCGCGTCATTACCCAGAAGCTGATCGTCGCGGCCGGGCGCAAGGCCAATATCCAGAACGATCCCGTGGTCAAGAAACGCCTGGCCCAAGTCGAGGCGCGGCTGATCCACGATGTCTATCTCGGTAAAAAGGTCGAGAAACAGGTTACCGAAGAAGCCGTCAATAAGCGCTATGCAGAGTTCCTAAAGCTGCGCAAGAGCGGCACGGAAGTCCACGCCCGCCATATTCTTGTCAAGACCGAGAAGGAGGCGCTGGCGATCATCAGGCAACTCAAAAAGGGCGCCAATTTCGCCAAGTTGGCAAAACTAAAATCCACCGGTCCAACCAAGGTCCAGGGGGGCGATCTCGGCTGGTTCGGCAAAGGCGATATGGTCAAGGAATTCGACGCCGTCGTGTTCACCCTAAAGACCGGTCAGGTTTCTCCTAAGCCGGTCCGCACCCAGTATGGCTGGCACGTCATCCAGGTCGTTGCCAAACGGACGAAATCGCCGCCCAAGCTGGCTGCCGTCCGCACCCAGTTAATCCAGACGATGGCCCGCGAATTCTATCAGGCGGAAATAAAGCGCCTCACCGCAGCCGCCAAGATCGAGCGCTTTGACCTCACCGGCAAGCCGCTCAAGGCCAAACCCGCGCCGGCCGGGGGCAGCGCAAAAAATACAGCGCCGGCTGGGGGCAGCAAGAAACAGTAACGCGCAGCCAGGAGCGCGTCCCTTTTCGAACGCCGTCGCCTTGCTTGGCGCCGGACGCTAACCGCGATTGCGATCAACGCCATGCCCAAAATCTCACCGCTCGCGCCCTCGCGGCAGCCCCACTTGGCCCCCGTCGCGGGCGTTCGCCTTGCCGCCACTGCCTCGGGCTTGCGTTACAAAGGGCGCAAGGATCTCGCCCTTTTCGTGCTCGAGCCGGGCAGTACGGTCGCCGGCGTCTTCACCCGCTCGAAAACCGCTGGCGCGCCGGTCGACTGGTGCAAAGCAGCGCTTTCCCGCGGCTCGGCCCGGGCGATCGTGGTCAATTCCGGCAACGCCAACGCCTTCAACGGCGCCACCGGCATGTCGGCGGTCAGGCGGACGGTATCTCTCGCCGCCGAGATCATCGGTTGCGACGAAGATGAAGTCTTCATCGCCTCGACCGGCGTGATCGGCGAGCCGCTGCCGGTGGAGAAGATTGAGGCGGCGCTGGCAAACCTGCACGGCCAGGTATCCGCCGATGCGTGGCAGTCAGTGGCCGAGGCTATCCTGACCACCGATACCTTCCCCAAAGTGGCGAGCGCTGCTACGGAAATTGACAGCGTGCCGGTGACCCTCAACGCCATCGCCAAGGGCTCGGGGATGATCGCCCCCGACATGGCGACGATGCTGGCCTTCATCTTCACCGACGCGGCGATCGAGGGGCCGGCCCTGCAGAAGATGCTGGAAGCGGCGAACGATCGCTCTTTCAACGCGATCACAGTCGACAGCGACACCTCGACCTCGGACACGGCCCTGCTCTGCGCCACCGGCCAGGCCGGGAATGCGCCGGTTAGCGCGTCCGGCGACCGGCGGCTGGCCGGCTTCAAGCGCGCCCTCGATACGGTGATGATCGACCTCGCGCACCAGATCGTGCGCGACGGCGAGGGGGCGTCGAAATTCATTTCGGTCACGGTCAGCGGCGCCGCCTCGAAGCGGGCGGCACGGCGGATCGCGATGGCCATCGCCAACTCGCCGCTGGTCAAGACGGCGATCGCCGGCGAGGATGCCAACTGGGGCCGCATCGTCATGGCCGTCGGCAAGGCCGGCGAGAAGGCCGACCGCGACCGCATCGCCATCACCATCGGCGACCACCCTGTGGCCCAAATGGGCGCCCGCGTCGAGGGCTATGACGAGGGGCCAATCGCCAGCCACATGAAAGGCCAGGAGATCGACATCGCCGTCGATGTCGGCGTTGGCCGGGGCAAGGCGCAGGTGTGGACCTGCGATCTCACCCACGGCTACATTTCGATCAATGCCGACTACCGGAGCTGAAGGATCACCACAAAGACACTATGAATATTGGTACCGCGACTATGACTTATTTAATTGTGCCTCTGTGGTTCACCAAATTCCCATGGCCAGAAAAGAAAACCGCCCCATCCTATTTGTCGCCGCCGTGGCGCTGGTCGACACCGACGGCCGCGTCCTCCTGGCCCAGAGACCCGAGGGCAAGAGCATGGCCGGCTTGTGGGAATTCCCCGGCGGCAAGCTCGGCCCCGGCGAGACGCCCGAAGCCTGTCTCATCCGAGAACTCAAGGAAGAGCTCGGCATAGACGTGACAGCGAGCTGCCTCGGCCCCTTCACCTTCGCCAGCCACGCATACGAGGATTTCCATCTGCTGATGCCGCTCTATCTGTGCCGGGTATGGGAAGGGATCGTCACCGGACGTGAGGGTCAGGCGCTGAAATGGCTCCGCCCCAGGGACATGGACGACACCCCCATGCCGCCGGCCGACATTCCTCTGGTCGCCATGCTGCGCGATTACTTATAGGGCGATCTCAGCAGCAGCCGCGATCAGTCACGCCCGCCGCCTCGACAGCCGGCGCACTGTCCTCACCGAAATCCTCGAGCGCACTTTCGGTGTGAAAAATTTCCCACGGCACGCCTTGGGGATCGGCCGACCACGCCTTGTCGGAAAGGGCGTAGCAGCAACGCGCCGCCTCTTGCTCGCGGACCGGCGCCGAGGCCGCTTTCAGTCGCGCCGAGACTGCCGCCAATTTATCACTATCGTCGAACTGGAAGCCGAGATGGTCGAACCCGATATCGCCGCCGCGGTCGGATATGGCGAAGTTGACTGCCGGATCGTCGAGCATCCACTTAGCGTAATCATCCTTGCGCATCGACGGCTCGGCGCCAA
>JAPULJ010000699.1 GCA_027295145.1 Alphaproteobacteria bacterium
GACGACGCCTATTGACAACAGTGCCGTCGCTCTTGCATTCGCTGGCGTCTACATCGAAAACCGGGCAGTAGACCCAGTGGAAACCCTTCAAATGCTTTCCAAGGATTTCCGGCTGATCACTCATGCCGCTTCGCTTCCAAAAGCGCTCGACTTCCTGCAGGCCAATGATGTCGGCATCACGCACCGTCTCGGCGATGCGCCCAAGATCGATTCGCTGGTCGATGCCCAATCCAAAACGAATATTGTAGGTCACGAGCTTCATTTCGTCTTCCTCCGGGAAGATCGCCTAAGCGCGCCATGGGACTCCTAGTGGACAGACACAGACACTTCGTATCGTTGTGGACCAGTGCGTTTCTTGGATTTCCGACATACTTGGCGAACCGAGCGTCTGAATTCAACCGATAAATGAGAGGCTGAATTAACAATTCATAAATATTGGAAGACCCCTGATTTGGAGGCGCCGCTGTCGACCTAGGAATTGACGATCCGTTCCCCCGGCGGTCTGCAGATGATCCCCCGCGCGCTGCCATACCAAAGGGCCTCAAGACTGACCCTCGATGCCCTTTGGCAAGCACAACCGCGCGCCCGAACATATTGCGAGGAATACCTCGCGCGGCGTAGGAACGGCCATCGATCATCCTTCATGACCGGTGGTGTTTGGGCGGTTTCCATTCAAACGGAACCGGCCCGCTCCCCCTTAGGGGGAGCGGGCCGGAACCGAGTCCACATAGGCGGAAAGTGCTTTAGTCGCTCACGTGAACCAGGTGGTAGCGGACAGCGTCCGCAAACACCGCTTGTAGGCCCGAAACTTTGGCGGTCGAAACAACGTATTGGTTGACGTGGAAGGGGATGAACGATCCGCCCTCCTCGTAAAGTATCTCCTGGAGTCGATGGTACAAAGCCGTCCGTTTCTCGAAGTCGAGCTCCTGCCGCGCCTGGTCCAGCAATTTGTCGAAATCGGGACGGTTCCAGTAGGTTTCGTTCCAGGGCGCGCCGCCGCGGTAGTCTTCGTTGAGAATCTGATCGGCGGGCCGCTGGCCCCATCTAGTGGTCACTACTGGTTTCTTCATCCACGTGTCCGACCAATACCCGTCCGCTGGGGCCATCACTATGTTGACCTTGATGCCGGCCTTCTTGACCTGTTGCTGATACGCTTCCGCCAGCGTTATGAACCTGGGATCGAGGTCGCTGGTGGTGATGTCGAACTCGATGCCGTCGGGATAACCGGCTTCGGCGAGCAGCCGCTTAGCCTCGTCGATCTGCTGCGGGCATTCGAACGGCGCGCGGTATTGATCGCCCGTCCACACCGGGTGATCACACGTCACGACGCCGCCGCCAGGGCCCAGAACAAGGTCGACCAGGGCCTGACGATCAGTTGGTAATCGCAACGCCTTGCGGACGCGGGCGTCGGTGAAAGGCTCGGTGTCGGTCCGGAAGACGATGCCCAGCCAATCGCCCGTGGCCACGCTCTGCACCTTGAACTTCGGGTTGTTCTCGAAGAGCGGTAACTGTTGTCCGGACAGATCACCATAGCCAAGTGTGTCGATCTGGCCACTGAGCAACGCCTGCACGCGCGCCTGCGCATCCGCGATGCCGATGATCTCAACGGTCTCGACGCCCGGCGGCCCCTCCCAATAATCGGGATTCGCCTTCAGGATCGTCGTGCCTTCAGGATCAAGCTTTTCTAGAATAAAGGGCCCGGTTCCGATCCCCGTCGTTTCGATGGTTACATATCGCTTTCGGAGTCGATCGGCGAGCCCGGCATCGATGAGACCTTCGGAGCGCCATTCGTCGATCTCCGAGCGTAACGTCTTATGGTGCTTGTTCGCCGAACCTTCCGGGATCATCCGGATACGATAATCCATCAGCTGCAACGGGAGATCCGCGTAAGGTGCCGAGAGCGTCATCTTGACGGTCAACGGGTCAACGGCCTCTATCTTGTCTACCATCGCGATGACCGACGCGGCCGGCGAATCGCGTTCGGGGTCTCTGACGTGTTCCAACGAATAAACCACGTCGCCTGCGTCGAAGTCGGACCCATCGTGGAATTTGACCCCTCCGCGCAACTTGAAGGTCCATTCGGTCGCGTCGTCGTTTGCCGACCACTCCGTCGCCAGATTCGGCTCCGGCTCTCCACTCGTGCCTGGCCGAACCAGGCGGCTCATCGTCTTCTCGGTGACTTGCCAGAAGCGAGTCCCGGAAGACGGGTCGACGTCTATCACCCCCGCGCCAAACCCAACGTCGTGGGATTGGCGGAATATCCCGCTTTGCGCATGCGCCAGCGTTGCTGGCAGCGCGACCACGATAACCGCTGCAATAAGGACATTTAGTTTGATCATGGTAACCTTCTCCTCCCTGATTGCCTCCTACTCAGTGCGAGCGCAGGTTCTCACTTCCTTTTCGGAGGACCTTTGGCACGTAGTCTGCTCCCGAAGTGGGCTTGTGTCGAGCCCCGCTCCTAGACAATATCAGAGGCCCAATTTGCATCCGAGATCAGCGCCACGAATGTCTGTTCTGGGTCAATCTCGGATATTGAGCTTGGCTGAATTTATGTCTGCTCTTGGGGGCAAAGCGGACACGCAATTATCCCCTTGACACCGGTGTCAAGGGGATAATCACGAGCGGACATTGGATGTCCGCTTTTTGAGTCCGAAGCGTTCTTGCGCTGACGATGTCCGCTTTCGGGGGTAAAGCAGACGAAATCATCACGATAACGGACATCGGCCAGCGAATGTCGCCTGTTGGTGGATAAGCGGACGTACCCCGGACATGGCTGGAACTTCTCCTATTAGCCAGGAAGAGACATCGGGCACCCGAAAGCTCTTTGCATGGTCACCTCGATGTTTGCAAAGTAGGCTCGCTACCTGGAACATGCCGGCAACGTCCCTTCCCGGCACCGACGGGACCTTTGAGAAAGGCGGAAAATGACCGAACCTCTGGAACGGGACAATGTCATCGAGCTTTTGAAAAGGTTGGGAAGCGACCAGGACGAGGCCGTGCTGGAAGCGGCGCGCCAAGTGCATGCCCAGATCACCGTTGCCGGTATGACCTGGGAAAATTTGCTGGTCCCGGACGTGGCCGACGACGACGGCGACGATGTCGAATACCAG
>JAPULJ010000007.1 GCA_027295145.1 Alphaproteobacteria bacterium
CACTGCGCGAGATCGCGGGCCAACTGGCACCCCATCTCGCCCCGGCGCGGCCGTTGGTGATGTGCTCGAAGGGCATCGAGCGCGGCAGCGGCCGGACGATGACCGAGGTGCTGGCCGAGGTCTTGCCGGGCCGAGCCGTGGCGGTGCTCTCGGGGCCCACCTTCGCGCTCGAAGTGGCGCGCGGCCTGCCGACCGCGGTAACCCTCGCCGCCGAGGATGCGGCGCTCGGCGCGGTTATGGTCAAAGCCTTGGGCAGCCGGGCGTTCCGGCCCTACCTCTCAGACGATATTGTGGGCGCCCAGATCGGCGGCGCGGTCAAGAACGTGATCGCGATCGCCTGCGGCATCGTGACCGGGCGCAAGCTCGGCGATAATGCGCGCGCGGCGCTGATCACCCGCGGCCTGGCCGAGATCGCGCGCCTGGGCCGGGCCAAGGGCGCGCGGCCGGAGACGCTCATGGGGCTCTCGGGCCTGGGCGATTTGACGCTCACCTGCACCTCGACGCTGTCGCGCAACTATTCGCTCGGCGTGAAGTTGGGCGAGGGCGAGACCCTGGACTCGCTCATGGCCGGGCGCCGCAGCGTGGCCGAGGGCGTGTTCTCTGCCGAGGCCACGGTGGCACTGGCCGAGACGCTCGGCGTCCGGATGCCAATTTCGGGCGGTGTCGACGCCATCCTCAACCAAGGCGCCCCGATCGATTCCGCCATCGAGGCCCTGCTCGCCCGCCCGTTCAGGGCAGAATTTCCCTGATACGCAGAGGTCCGGCGATCAAGATCCCTTGGTTGCGCTCACATCGATCGGAGGGGAGGACCTGAGTGTCTGATAGACGACACAATAGCGTTCCGTGAGT
The DNA here is from genome assembly GCA_027295145.1 of Alphaproteobacteria bacterium. Taxonomy (GTDB): domain Bacteria; phylum Pseudomonadota; class Alphaproteobacteria; order JAPULJ01; family JAPULJ01; genus JAPULJ01. The sequence continues at coordinate 850 of JAPULJ010000007.1, forward strand.
TTTATCAAGGTCGCCAATTGTTCGTCCGTCAGATCGCCATCGATTTCGAAGGACAGGCGGATATCGCGAAAACCAACCGGGGCCTGCTTTTCGACACCGAGCGTACCTTTGAAATCAAGATCGCCTTCGGCAGCGATACGGGCATCCCGAACATCCAACTCCAGCGCTGTCGCCACCGCATTGAGCGTAACCCCAGCACAAGCGACCAGTGCCTCAAGGAGCATGTCACCGGAACAGGCATGCATCCCGGTACCGCCGGTTGCCGGGTGCAGGCCCGCCTCGACCAGCGCGCGGCCGGTATCGACCGAGCAGGTAACGCCTTCGCCGATCACTCCCTGAGCTTTGAGAGTGATTATTGCGGCGTCGGGATCGTCCCGGTAACGCGTCTTTATGGGTGTCTGAATTTCTTTGAGTTCCGCGGCGTCCATGTTTTCTTTCCTTCACGGGGGGGGCGCGTTCCGCGTCCGGCTATGGGGCTGGCGAAGGCCAACCCGGCGCTAGAGAGAAAGCTAGGGATTGGCTTTTCCAATGTCAAACAGGGGAGAGGCGCCGGCCCCGACTGCTGCCGATGATGCTGGCGTTCCCGATAGAGACGTGGACATATCCTATAGCAATCTAGTTTCGGGGGTGCACCAGGTGTCATCGAAAACTTCGGCCTTGATCCTGCTCGCGTTCTGCGAAGTCGCGGCCTTGGCACTCTGGTTCTCCGCGACGGCGGTGCTGCCATCGCTCCAGGCCGAGTACGATGTCGGGCCGACCTTGGCCTCGCTCTATACTTCTGCGGTGCAGTTGGGCTTCGTCATCGGGACATTGCTCAGCGCCTTTCTCGGGCTCGCCGACCGGCTCGACATGCGGCGTTTTTTCATGGCGTCGTGCCTTCTGGCCTCGGCTGCCAACGCCGTCATCCTCACGGTCGAGCCAACCTCGTCGACGGTCATATTCTGCCGCTTTCTCACGGGCATCGCGATGGCCGGAATCTATCCCGTCGGCATGAAGCTCGCGACCACCGGGGCCAAGGGCGACCTAGGTCTCTTGGTCGGAATTCTCGTTGGCGCCTTGACCCTGGGCACCGCCTCGCCGCATCTCTTCAACGCCTTAGGCGGCGTCGATTGGCGCTTCACCATCGCGGCGACGTCGCTGGCCGCGCTGGCCGCCGCGCTGGTCATCAATCTGGTGCGCATCGGCCCAAACCATTCGGCCTCTCGACGGTTCGATCCGGGGATGGCGCTGAAGGTCTATACCAAGCCTGCGCTCAGGCTCGCGAATTTCGGATATCTGGGCCACATGTGGGAGCTTTACGCCATGTGGGCTTGGATCGCCGTCTTCCTGCAGGCAAGCTTCTCGGTGCACCTCGAGGCGGCGGCGCTTTGGTCGCGACTCGCCACATTCGCCGTCATCGGTGTCGGCGGGGGGTTGGGCGCCGTTCTCGGTGGGCTGCTCGCGGACCGGATCGGGCGAACGGCACTGACCATCGGCGCGATGGCGTCGAGCGGAGCCTGCGCGATCGCCATCGGCTTCCTGTTCGGCGAAGCACCCTGGCTGGTGTTTTCTTTCGCCTTGTTCTGGGGCATAGTCGTGGTCGCCGATTCGGCCCAGTTTTCGGCCTCGATCGCCGAGCTGTCCGAGCCCGGGACCGTCGGCACCATGCTGACCATGCAGACCTGTGCCGGGTTCATCCTGACGCTCGCAACCGTGCACCTGGTGCCAACCTTGGTGGACGCGGTTGGCTGGCGCTTTGCGTTCGCCGCCCTCGCCATCGGCCCTTTCTTCGGCGTCTGGGCCATGATCCAACTCCGCCGCCATCCCGACTCGGTTCGAATCGCGGGTGGACGGCGCTAGAGTGCGATCGTTTCAGATTGAATCAATCTGAAACGTGAATCGCCCTCTAACTTTTTTAGTTTGGGTCGTATCGTCTTAGATCGCTTCGATCTAAGACGATAAGACCCTGGCCGTTCGGGAGGATGTTGGTCTTCCTCTATAGGGCGTGCGAAGCTGCGGCCCGCAACGCATCGATCCGGGCTTTGAGGGCGTCCTCGGCGTCCTCGACACCTTCGATTCCGACGGGCATCGGCGCCTCGCCGGGATCCAGGAAATGCGTTTCCAGCTCGAGCCGCGGCGAGTTGCGGAGGGTCTGGTAGACAACGCAGTAACGCTCGGTCAACTCGATCAATCTGTCGCGCTCCGCCGGCGTCAGGTCAACGTCCAGTTCGAAGCGGAGCCTCACATCCGAAAAGCCGACAGCCGTATCGGCGTCGACGCCCAGCGCGCCGCGGAAATCAAGATCGCCTTCGGCCCGCACGGTGCCGCTCTTCAGCCGGATGTCGAGGGCTGTCGCCACGGCTTTCAGGGTGACGCCGGCGCAGGCCGCCAGGGCCTCCAGCAGCATATCGCCCGAGCAAACGGTCTGTTTGCCTCCACCGGCTGCCGGATGGAGACCGGCACTCACCACTTCGCGCGCGGTGTCGACCTTGCATACGATGTCCTCGTCGTCGATTCGCCCGGTGGCTTTCAGCGTGATCCGTGCCGCATCGGGCTCTGCGCGAAGCCGCGCTTTGAGCGGCGCCTGTATCGACCGAAGTTTCCGAGCGTCCATGGCTTCTTCCCTCCGTGAGGGCGCGTGCTGCGTCCGGCTATAATACCAAGGAGCGTTGATAATGACTTATAGAGGTCGCCTGGGCGATCCGCCGGGCAGGAGGGAAGCCGCAAGCGATGTGGGACATCGGCAAGGCTTCCCGACGCACACCGGCGGTTCGCCCAAGGGACCTCTATAAGTTATTATCAGCGCTCCTTGGTATAGGTCCGGCAATGACAAACGCATCGCAGCCAAAGCTCTTCATAGGATTATCGCTTGCTTTAGCCGCACTTTGCGGGCCTTGCGGTTGCAATCCCCGGCTCTTCGGCCAACACTCTGCCCTGGTGAATGCAGGATGGCAAGAACCCGTAGGGGAGAACGAACCATGGCCTTCTGGTTGATGAAATCCGAACCGGGCGCCTGGTCCTGGGACGATCAGGTCAAGGACGGCACCGCCGAGTGGGACGGGGTGCGGAACTATCAGGCATCCAACAACATGAAGGCCATGAAGCTTGGCGACAGCGTCTTTTTCTATCATTCGGTCAACGAGAAGCAGGTGGTCGGCATCGTCGAGGTGGTCAAGGAGTACTACCCGGACCCGACCGACGCGCGCGGCCGCTTCGGCATGGTCGACGTAAAAGCGATCAAGC